>DASXYV010000356.1:0-1942 GCA_036502305.1 Acidimicrobiales bacterium | reverse complement strand
GCCGCCGGGAGAGACGAACAGGGTGCCCTTGTCCGCGCCCTCGGGCCAGATCAGGCTGAGCGACACGGTGATGCCGGTGGCCTCGGAGATCTCGTCCTGGAGCTGCATGACGTTGACGGGCTTGTCGACCATGACCTTCTTGGAGTCGCCGTACGGATCGAGGTCGGCGAGCTCGGCCTGGTCGACCTGGACGAACTCGACGTCGCCGACCGTCTGGGGCAGCAGGTCGCGGGCGACGACCTTCCCGTGCTTCAAAGTAGCCACGAACCGTCCCCCTCATCCTCGTCCAGGTCGGCGTAGTGGGTCCCGGCGATGTCCAGCCGGTCGAAGTTGGCCGCGCGCTGGCCGGGTGCCTCGTCGATCAGCGAGCGCTGCTCCGAGGGCGTGAACGCCTTCAGGGCGAGCACCTGGCGGGCGCGGGCGGCGATGGCGTCGTCGGAGGGCGCGCCAGAGGCCCCCTCCCGCGCGCTAGGGCCGCCGGAGCCGCTCTTGGCGCCGGACATGATGCCCTTGGCCGCCGCACTGGCCTGGAAGCTGGCCACGACGTCCTGGACGTCCTCGGCCGGGTGGTCGGTGGCCTCGTCCAGGATCTCGTCCCCGCCGCCCATCTGGTTGCCCATGGTCATCATCGACTGGTCGTTCGGTGTGAGGCTCTCGGCGTCCTCGCCGACCATGTCCTCGCGCTCGCCGTCGGTCTCGGGCAGGGCGCCCTCAGGCTCGGGGTGGAGGGTGGCCTCCAGGCCCTCGGGGTCACCGGGGCTGTCCGGGTCCTCGTACGGTCCCTGCGTGCTGGCGAGCTGCGGCCAGCGGGCCTCGCGCTCCTCCGGCGACAGGTCGGCGTCCCGGGCCTCGTCCTGGGTGGCCAGCACGGGCTCGAAGAGCGCCTCGTCGGCGCCCAGGCTGGCCGACATCGGCGACAGGCCGTTCGGGTCGTGGAAGTCCCAGCCCTCAGGGTCGGGCGCGGAGAGGAATCCGGAGCTGGCCGGGCTCTCCCACTTGTTCGCGGGCTGGGTGGCGCCGTACGGCTTGGCGGGCACCTCGACGACGCGCTCGCCGAACGGGCTGTTGGTCGAGCCCTCGACCAGACCGGCGGCGGTGAGCAGCGTGCGGATGTCCGGTCCGGACTCGCCGTCGTGCAGCGCGTAGAAGGCGAAGATGTTGACCGGCATGAGCTCGCCGTCCCGCAGGGAGGAGGAGCGTGCAAGGTCGTTGTGGCCGGTGCCAGGGTTGTACTTCACGACGACGCGCGGCGGCACCCAGTCCGGCTTGGAGGTGTCGACCTCGACGGTCTTGCCGAACATCCCCCGGCTCTGGGCCTCGTACTGGAGGGCCAGCGCGTGAGAGCACATCCTCCCGGCGAAGCGGCTGAAGTCATCCGAGGCGCCCCAGTGGTAGGCGCCCCACTTGCAGCCGCAGCTCCAGTGCGCCACGCCGTGCCGGGAGCCGGGCAGCCGCTGGATGCCGCTCTCGTAGGTGTTGTGGTCGCCCTTGACCTCGCCGATCACCAGGCCGTCGCTGGCCATGGTGATCCGGACGTTGCCCTCGGTGCGGATGCGCTTGGCCTTGTTGCGCACGTCGGCCCAGGCGGCGGTGAGGTGGAAGCGCAGGTCGGGGTCGGTGGCGGCCGAGGCGATGAAGCCGTACGGGTCGGCCTTGCGGGACGCCTCGAAGCCGTGGTCGCGCAGCCACCTCTTGTCCTGCTCGTTCTTGACGTTCTGGCTGAACTCACCGATGGCGTCGCCGATGCGCTTGTTCATCAGCTCGTTGACCATCTCGGTCTTCCACTTGCTGCCGGGGCCCGCGCAGGTGGAGTGCCGGGCGTCGCAGGTGGCGTGGCTGTGCGAGCTGGACCAGGAGGCTCCGGCGACGGCGGTGTGGCCGCAGTTCTTGCACTCGCCGACGAAGTGGGCCGCCTTGCCCTTGGCGTTGAGGTCGACGCCCT
>DASXYV010000355.1:0-4760 GCA_036502305.1 Acidimicrobiales bacterium | reverse complement strand
CAGGAGCAGGCCCGAGACCGTCGCCGAGGCGCCCGTGACGAGCTGCATGTACTCAGGGAGGAAGATGATGGCGCCGAAGATCGTCATGGCCAGGAAGAAGGTCGTAGCGTTGGCGATGCTGAAGACGCGGCTGCGGAAGAGGGCGAGCGGGAGGATGGGCTCGTCGGCCCGATGCTGCTCCCACCAGGCGAAGGCGACGAGCAGGCCCACGCCCGCCAGTGCGGTGCCGATGATCGGCGGCGACCCCCACGGGTAGGTGTTCCCGCCCCACACCGTGACGAGGAGAAGGGCGACGACGGCTCCGACGAGGAGCGTGGCGCCCATGTAGTCGACGATTGCCTTGCGCCGGGCGAAGGGCAGACGGAGGACCACAGAGGTCACGACGAGCGCGAGTATCCCGATGGGCAGGTTGATGTAGAAGATCCACCGCCACGACAGGTGGTCGGTGAAGAAGCCGCCGAGCAGCGGCCCGCCCACGCTGGCGAGTGCGAAGACGGCGCCGAAGTAGCCCTGGTAGCGCCCCCGCTGACGGGGGCTCACGATGTCGCCGGTGATGGCCATGGCCAGCGCCAACAGCCCACCTGCGCCGACGCCCTGGACGGCCCGGAAGGCCACCAGCTCCAGCATGTTCTGGCTGATGCCCGACAGTACCGAGCCGGCCAGGAAGATGAGGATGGCCGCCTGGAAGAGGCGCTTGCGGCCGTAGAGGTCGGAGAGCTTGCCGTAGAGCGGCGTGGCCGCGGTCGAGGTCACCAGGTAGGCCGTCACGACCCACGAGAGGTGACCGATGCCGCCCAGGTCCCCTGCGATCGTGGGGAGGGCCGTGGCCACGATGGTCTGGTCGAGGGCGGCCAACAGCATTCCGAGCATGAGGCCGCTGAGCACCACCATGATCTGGCGGTGCGTGAGCTCGACGGGCCCCGACGGATCGGGGTGGGCGACTGCGGTCACGACTGCTGCGGCACGCGGTGAGGGGCGCGGCCTGCGGGACGGGGGCCGACGCTTTCCGGCCCGCCCAGATCGTCGGCCAGGCGGTCGAGGAGGTTGGTCACGAGGCGCCGGTCGGGGTCGGACCACTCCTGGAGCAGCTGGGCGAGCTGTTGGCGACGGAAGGAGACGACCTCCGCCTGGGCCTGTCGTCCCCGCTCGCTGACGGCAAGGAGGCAGGCGCGACCGTCGACCGGGTCGATGGTCCGCTCGATCAGGCCGGCGTCGACGAGCTTGTGGGTCTGGCGACTGATCGTGGATGCGTCCAGGTTGAGCGCGGCGGCCAGGTCCGACGCCCGCATCGGGCCGAGCTCCTCGACCCGGTTCAGCAGCCAATAGGACTCTTTGCCGACGGGAGCGTCCGCCAGCCGAGCCGGGAGGTCGAGGCGGCCGACGGTGCGGGCCACACGGACCAGCGCCCGCTCGAGAGCCGTGATAGCGCCGCTGTCGGTCATGGCGGCAGTGTACCGGGAAATAGTTGCTTGGTGCACCCAATTGCTGGCGCCTAGCAAGTGACTCAGGTCACAGCGCGGCTCAGCCTCTAGCGCGGTCTGGTCGCGCTACCTCAGTCGCGCTCGTTGCTGCCGTCGAGCTCCCTCCTGAGGACCTTGCCGGTGGGGTTCCTCGGCAGCTCGTCGACCAGCTCGACGTCCCGTGGCACCTTGAAGCGGGACAGGTTCGAACGCACATAGGCCCTGAGGTCGTCGGGAGAGACACCACGATCGTCCTCGGTGACCACCAGGGCCTTCAGGCGCTGGCCGAAGTGCTCGTCGGGGACGCCGATCACAGCCGCGTCGGCCACCCCTTCGTGGGCCCGCAGCAGCTCCTCGACCTCCTGCGGGAACACGTTCTCGCCCCCGGACACGATCATGTCGTCCTCCCGGCCCTCCACGAAGAGCCGCCCGGCCTCGTCGAGGTGACCGAGATCTCCGGTCGACATGAGCTTGTCCAGCATCTCCTTGCTCTCTCCGGCGGTGTACCCCTCGAAGAGCAGCTCGCTTCCCACGAAGATCCGACCCGTGGTACCCACGGGGACCTCCTCCCCCTCATCGTCCACGACCCGGACCACGGTGCCGCGGGGTGGGAACCCAGCGGTGCCTGGCGCCTGGCGAAGGTCCTGCGGCGTGGCGATGGCCGCCCAACCCACCTCTGTCGATCCGTAGAGGCTGTAGATGACGTCACCGAAGGCGTCCATGAAGGAATGGGCGAGCCGGTCGGACAGCGGCGAGCCGCTGAGGCCGACGACGCGCAGTGACCGGGTGTCGTATTGGCGGCGGGTCGCCTCCGGTAGGGCCATGATCCGCTGGATCATGACGGGCACGGCGGCCAGGACGGTGACCTGGTGCTCCTCGATGGCAGCCAGGACCGCCTCGGCGTCGAACCGCCGTTGAAGGACCACGCTCGCCCCGGCCACCAGCGACAGCGCGTAGTTGCCGAGCCCCCAGGCGTGGAAGAGCGGCGCGGCGATGAGTGTCGTGTCCCGATGTCGGAGCGGAATCCGGGAGAGGAAGGCCACCAGCGGGTTGAGCGTAGCCGGTACGCCGCGGCTTGCCCCTTTGGGCCGTCCCGTCGTGCCCGATGTGAGGATGATCTGCCGCCCCGGCTTGGCCGGCGGGGCGGGATGGCGATCGTTATGGGTGGCGATGAGGCTCTCGAGCGTCGGATCACCCCGACGTCCGCGACCGGTTGGCTCGTCGACCCACGCCACGAAGCGTTTGCACCTCCGCGCGCCGTGCCTGGCTGCCTCTGCGAACTCCTGGTCGTAGACCAGACCCGTCACCTTCTCGGCCTTGATGACCTCGGCGAGCTGGGGCCCGGCGAACGAGGTGTTCAGGAAGTAGGCGTTGGCGCCGAGCTTCGACAAGGCGATGGTCGCGTCGACAAAGCCGCGGTGGTTGCGACAGAGGACTCCCACGTTGTCAGCCTCTCCGACGCCGGATTCGGCCAACCCGTTGGCGAGCGAGGTCGTGCGACGATGCACCTCGGCGAAGCTGAGGGTCCCCGCCTCGTCGATCACCGCCGCCGCATCAGGGAAGCGCACCGCCGCCGCCGCGTAGCCGGTCGCGGGCGTCATGCCCCACCTGCGCAACGCGGCCACCACGCTGACCACCTGGTCGGGTCGCATCGGTCGGAGCAGCCCGATCTGGTTGAGCGCGGGGACGGCGCCGATCACCTCGGCGACCGGCCGGGTCACGCATGTCAGCGCGCCGGCGAGCGCGCGAGGGGGGGCTTTCACCAATTCGGCCGCAGCCATCGGGTTCAACACATTGTCCACACCTTGGGTCTACCCGAACAGCCCACTGGCCGATGCACGACGGTGTCGTCGCCGGCCTCCCGGGCCGGCCTGGACGCGACGCGCCTGCGGCCTTTCATCGGGCCGGCCTCCCGGGCCGGCCTGGGCGCGACGCGCCTGCGGCCTTTCATCGGGCCGGCCTCCCGGGCCGGCCCTAGGGTGGCCGGGTGGCAACGCCGAATGGCGCGCGACCGCCGGGGAGACGGCTCAACCGGCGACGGTGGCAGCGGCGGCTGTTCGGGGCGCTCGGGGTGGTGTGGCTCGTCATCGCCCTCGTGGTCGGTCTCGCCCTGGGGAGATGGACGGTGGCCGGACTGTGGTTCGGCCTGGCTGCCATGGAACTGGTGCTGTGGTTCATGGCTGGACGCAGGTAGCCGGAGCGCTCGCAGTCACGCACGGGCTTCTGGGGATAAGCTGACGGCGCCGTCAGGACGAGGTTGGGGGTGTCTGGGGTGTCTGGGGCAGGTCGGGTGGGTGTGCTGGGTGCCGTCGAGGCGGGGCGACGGAGGCGGGTGGGCGGGCGCGCGGCGCTGGCGGCCGGCCGATGACGCCCACCCCGCGCTCCTCACCTCCGGTGCCCGACAGCAGCCAGGTGGAAGCCATGGTGCGCCGATATCTGGCCCGGCTGGCGAGGCGCTACGCGCCGATGGGCGTCGCCCTCGCCGCCGTTGTCCTCGTGCTGACCCTCGTGCCCTCGATCAGCCAGCGGGGCCAGCACGTGCAGGCCGTGGGCTCCGGCGGCTCGACAGCGGGTGGGACGGGCGCCGGGGGAGCGGGCAGCCTGGCCGCGGGCGCCGGCGGAGCCACTGGCGCCCAAGGGCCGGCCGCTGGCGGGGCGGGCGGTGGCTCCGCCTCGGCGTCGGGCATCACGCCTGCCGCTGCGACCGGCTCGGGGGGCGCGACGCGTGGCGGCGCGGCGTGTGCCAACGGGGGCAAGCAGGTGGCCTGGACGGTGTACGCGCCGCCGTGTGTTCCCGCCTATCACGGCAGCAACGGAGGAGCGACCGCGGCGGGTGTCAGTGGGGACACCATCACGGCGGTGTTCCGGAGAACGAACTCGGCGGAGGAGAAGGCGGCTTTCGCCGCGGCGGGCAGCGCGGCACCCGGGACCGACGACCAGTACCTGTCCGACCTGCGTGCCTACATCGACCTGTTCAACAAGAGCTACGAGCTCTACGGGCGCCACCTGGTGGTGAAGGACTTCAACGGCCAGGGGGACAACATCGCCGAGGACCAGGGGCAGGACCTGCAGGGGGCCCAGGCCGACGCGGCCACGGCCCGCAGCATGGGTGGCTTCATGGACCTTTCGTCGAGCCCCACCCTGGCGTCGACCCAGCCGTACGACGAGGATCTCGCCCAACAGCACGTGATCGCCATCGGGGCGGTCGGCCTGCCCCAGTCCTGGTTCAGGCAGTACGCCCCCTACGAGTACTCGATCGCTCCCGACGGCACCAAGGTGGTGACCGCCGGCATCCAGGGC
>DASXYV010000354.1:0-4572 GCA_036502305.1 Acidimicrobiales bacterium | reverse complement strand
GCCCACTCCCGGAGCAATGGTGGCAAAGATCGGATCGAGGTGGCTGACCACCTCTGCTTCGCCTCCGATCATCAGGCAGAAGCCGCGTTCCAGCCCGAACACGCCACCACTCGTACCGACGTCCACATAGTGGATGCCTTTGGCCTCGAGCACCTTGGCTCGGTCGATGTCGTCCCGGTAGTAGGAGTTGCCGCCGTCGATGATGATGTCACCAGGCTCCATCTTCTCGGCCAGGTCCGACACCATCTTGCCTGTGCCGGCAGCGGGCACCATCAGCCATGCCGCCCGGGGGGGTGTCAGCTTGGCGACCAGATCGTCGAGGGCGGAGGTTCCCGTTGCACCCGCTTCGGCGAGCTCCTTCACCTTCGGCGGGTTGCGGTCGTAGACCACACACTCGTGGCCGTCCCGCATGAGCCTGCGCACGAGGTTGGCCCCCATGCGGCCGAGGCCGATCATTCCGAGCTGCATACGCCGATCCCTCCCTCTCCGTTGGTCCCGCCGGGTGTTCGAGCGCGGCCCGCTCTCTACCGCAGAGGCTACTGCCGCTCCCAGAGCTTGATCCCCCCGAGAATGCCCGCCTCGTTGTCGACGATCGTGGCCTTGGGCCCCAGGTCGGCGGTGACTCGCTTGGAGTTGCCGCCTCCGACGTAGACCTGGTCGTAGAAGAAGAGGGCGTCGAGTGTCTCGACGGCCAGCTTGACCCGCTTGTTCCACTTCTTGTCGCCGATTCGCTTCCGGGCGGCGTTGCCGATGTACTCGTTGTAGGACTCGTCCTTGTGCAGCGGGTGGTGCGCGAGCTCCGTGTGCGGCGTCAGTCGGCCATGGAAGAACAGGCCGGTGCCGACGCCGGTGCCGAGGGTCACCACCAGCTCGAGGCCCTTCCCCTTCACAACAGCCGCGCCCTGCAGGTCGGCGTCGTTGACCACCTTCGTGGGCTTCTCCAAGGCGGCTTCCAGCGCGCCAGCCAGATCGAACCCGGTCCACGCCTCGAGCAGCTCGGGCTCGGTCTTTGACCCCGGGCCCGCCACGGTGACGAAATGTGGGGCCGACAGCACGCGGCCGTCGCGGACCATGCCCGGGAAGCCCACGGACACCCGGTCGTAGGCTGGGAGCTGCTCGACGAGCTGGCGCAATGTCTCCACGAGCTTCGTGGGCGGGCACGGGTACGACGTGGCCACCCGGACGCGGTCCACCTCCATGGCCCCCGCGGGGTCGAGGACGGACGCCTTGAGGCCGGTGCCGCCCACGTCGATGGCCAGCGTCGCCAGCTTCTTGGCGCCGCCCGCCCGGGCCGGCGCCTTCTGCTTCGCGGTGGTAGCTCGGGCTGGCTGTTTCCGGGTGGTACGGGTACTGCGGTCGGCCGTCATGCAGGAAGCCTCCTGACCGGACGAAAAGTGCCCGGCCATTGTGTCTCGTGTCCGCCGGTCCATGTCGGCCGATGTCGCTCCACGCCCGGCCGGCCTAGCCGCCAGGGACCGCGCGGATCAACCGGTCTTGGCCGTGAGAGCGCCGGTGATGGCGTCGGCGAAGCGTTGCGTGCCCGCCGGGACGGCGAGATGCACACCGTCGGGCATGCGCAGCGGAACCTGCTTGCCGTCCGGGCCCACGATCGACGGCAGGTACCGGCCCTGTGCGTCCACGAACGGCTTGACCTCGTCGACGAAGAGGGGTCGGCGCGCTGGTGAGGCCGGCGCCCGGAGGGCCATGTAGATCGTGTCCAGGGTGGTGATCTTCTGCTCCATCGCCTGCTTGGCCATCGGCGGTCCCAACACCCAGTAGACCCGGGCGTGGTCGGAGGTGAGGATATCGGTGGCCTGTTGCGCGGCCACCGCCCAGGCGGCGTAGTACTGCGGGGTCATGTCGGCGATGCCGGGGCGCGTCCCGAAGAGGCCGTAGTTGCCGACGAACTCGACCACCACGATGTCGGGGTGGTACTGGGCGACCAGCTGGCGCATCATCGCCAACCAGTCGAACCTCGTGTCGAGCAGCCCGGTGCCGAAGTACGCCGCCACTCGGACCTGGAAGCCCTGGCGCTGGAGGTCGCCGCTGGCGGCGGGCCCCGCCGACTGCATGATCGAGTCGCCGATCAGCAGCACCTTGCGGTGGGCCGTCAGCACGATGACGACGCCACCCAGGCCGAGCACGATCACGACGAGGGCGGCGAGCGCAGCGAGGGTGACCCGCCTGCGCCTCGCCCGGCGGGCTGCGCCCGCGTGGCCATCCACAGCCGCCCCTTACCCGGGTCCCTCGGCAACCAGTCGATCGATGGCTGCGGTCCTCGCTGTTCGCTACGGCCGGCGGTCCGGGCCCGGTGTCGGTGACATGCGCTGCACACGCTCGGGCCGGACGTAGCCTTCGGCTACGTACCAATCAGCCGACCGGCGGATCGCAGCGGGGGCGGGTGCGGTGGCGTAGCCCAGCTCCCGGCGGGCCCGGGAGTCGTCGAAGACCATCCTGGTGGTGGACATGCGCGCCGCTTCCATCGGGATCGCCGGGGACCGATGGAGCAGCCGACCCTGGACGAGCTCGCTGGCGCGGCCGGCGCCGAGGGCTGCCGCGGCGGGGATCCTCCCCCGGGGCCGCGGCAGGCCCGTGTGGTCGGCGAGCACGCCCAGGATGTCGACGAGCTCCATGTTCTCGCCGCCGAGGATGTAGCTCCGTCCCGACCGGCCCCGCTCGGCGGCCAGGACGTGGCCCTCGGCGACGTCGTCGACGTCGACCACATTGAGCGCGGTGTTCACGTAAGCGGGAACGCGGCCATTCAGGAAGTCCACGATCAGCTGGCCGGTTGGCGTCGGGGCCCGGTCGCCCTCGCCGAGGGGAAAGGTCGGGTGGGTGATGACGATGGGCAGACCGGCCGCAGCGCGGCGCAGCGTCTCGTGCTCGGCCACGTACTTCGACCGCTTGTAGCTGCCGAAGAGGTGCTCGATATCGGCCACGACATCCTCGTCGGCCGGCGCTGCGTCCGCACGCAGCCCGATCGTGCCCACTGTGCTGGTGTAGACGACTCCACACCCCGACTCCGCCGCGGCATCCAGCACGTTGCGCGTGCCGCCCACGTTGATGTCATAGAACAGCTCAGGCCGGCGCGCCCAGAAGCGGTAGAGCGCGGCGGTGTGAAACACGACGCGGATGCCGGTGAGAGCTCGACGAACGGCGTCGCCATCGCGCACGTCCGCCTCGACCACCTCCACGTCGAGCTTCTCGATGTTGGTCTGGTCGACGGCGGGCTCCACCATCGCCCGCACGGCGCAGCCCCGGCCCACGAGCGCCCTGACGACGGCCGAACCGATGAAACCGGTGGCACCCGTGACGCAGACCGGGTCGGACTGGCCGAGCGGGTTCGTCATGGGCTGGGGCGCTCAGACCGTCTCACGCTTGAGCGCGCTCTTGGCGACCGTCCGCCCAAAGTCCCACACCAGCCCGGGATAGCGATGCGCGTCGGCCACGACGTCCTGGAAGGCGTCGACGAAGCAGTCGACCTCTTCCTGCCCCGCCACCAGCGGGGGGAGGATCTTGAGGATGTTCATGTTGTCGCCGGCGACCTGGGTGAGGATCCGGTGGCGGTGGAGCATCGGCACCACGATCATCTGCGTGAACAGTCCGGGGCGGAGCCGCTCCATCATCCGCCAGCCTGATCGCAGCTTGAGTGACCGGGGTTCGCCGAACTCGATGCCGATCATCAGGCCCTTGCCGCGCACGGCGCGCACGAGCTCGAACTTCTCGACCATCGGCTCGAGCGCCGACATGAACGCCTCACCGGTCGCGTCGGCCCGCTCGACCAGTCGCTCGTCGTCGAGGACGCGAAGCGTGGCCAGTCCCGCGACCATGGCCAGATCGTTCTCCCCGAAGGTCGAGCTGTGCACCACGGCCCGCTCCATATGATCGAAGACGCGGTCGAAGATGTCAGCCCGGCAGAGAAGCGCCCCCACGGGCACATAGCCGCCTGAGAGCGCCTTGGCCACGGCGATCATGTCCGGCTGCGCCTCCCAGTGCTCGAGGGCCAGGAACCTGCCCGTCCGACCGAGCCCCGTCTGCACCTCGTCGATCACGAGGAGGGCGCCGTGGCGCGAGCAGGCCTCCCGGGCCCGGGCGAGGTAGCCGTCGGGCGCGACGTGCACCCCCTTGCCCTGTATCGGCTCGACGATGAAGGCGGCCACGTCCCCCCGGGCGAGCTCGGCGTCCAAGGCATCGGCGTTGCCGAAGGGCACCTCGACACAGCCGGGCAGCAAGGGCCCGAAGCCGTCACGAAACTCTGGTCCCCCGTTGACCGACAGGGCGCCATTGGTCAGCCCGTGGAACGCGTGGTCGCAGTAGACAATCCGCGTTCGGCCGGTGGCCCGGCGGGCGAACTTGATGGCGCCCTCCACCGCCTCGGCGCCGCTGTTGGTGAAGAAGCAGCGGTCGACCGGAGCCGGGACCCGTTCGAGCAGCGCCTCGGCCAGCAGGCCCGGGAGCAGCGAGCAGTCCATCTGGACCAGGTTGGCGAAGTCGGCGTCGAGGGCGTCGTGGAGCGCCTGCTTGAGCACCGGATGGGACCGTCCCAGGCCGAAAACCCCGAACCCGGCGAGG
>DASXYV010000353.1:0-4795 GCA_036502305.1 Acidimicrobiales bacterium | reverse complement strand
CGGCGCGCTCGGCGGCCTCGGCGCGGATGGCGACGTGAAACGTGTCGTCGAGCTGACTCCTGTCGTCGATCCGGTTGGGACCGTAGAACTCGGTGATGCCGACGACTACCACGGGAGCCTCGGGCTCCGGCTGGGCGAGCGCTGTCTCGAGCCGGCGGATGGCCGCGTACAGATGCGCGGCGAGCGCGCCCACCGTGAGCCCCTCCAGGGCGCTGTCGTCTTCCCAGCGCTCGGCCACGGCCGCCGACCCCACGACGGTGATGGCGAGGTCGCAGGCGCTGAAGAAGGCAGGTACCGGGTTCGGCGTCGGGTCTACGCTCATACCGGCCAGCATGGCCGGTATGGGGCGCCACGAATAGCTCGTCAGCGCCTGCTCACCCGTAGCGGACGCGAGCCTCCCGCTCGAGCGGGCAGTGGCCGGCGGGCCGGCCGCAGGCGGAGAGATCGCACAAGCGGCACATCCAGCGCGTGGCGCCCGGCTCCCGCATCATGCCGACGAGGACGCGACCGACGAGCGAGGAAAAAGTGTGTCGATCGCTGTCGCTCAGCGGCTCGAGCACCGAGTCGAGGACCTCGAGACGGGCGGCTTCGAGTCGGCGCGCCGCTCGCCGGCCAGCTGGTGTCAGGGCGACCGTCGTGGTCCGGCCGTCCTCGCCCGGTCCGCGCCGCACCAGCCCTTCGTGCTCGAGCCGGTCGACCAGGCGGACGGTCCCCGACTGGCTGAGCCCGAGGACCTGGGACAGCAGGTCGATCGACGGCTGGCCGAGGAACTGGTCGAGGGCCGACAGGGCCGCGGCCGCGCTTGCGGAGCGGCCTGATCGATCGGCGACGGCCGCAACCATGCGGTCGGACACGGCGAGGGCCAGCGCCCCGAGCAGGTTGGCGTCCTGGCCCGGCGGGGCCGCGCTCACGTCACAGGTCGTAATCGAAGCTGAAGGTGCCGGTGGAGCCCATCGGCGCCACGGCGAGGCCGCTGCCGCGCAGTCCTGTCAGCTCGCCGGTCGAGTTGCCCGGCACGACCTCGACGCGCGTCCGCGCCTCAGTGCCGTCGAATCGGCCCAGGCCCTGCAGCACAAATGTCCCTTCCTTGTCGCCGACCCGGCCCTGGAGCCGCTGATAGCCGACGAAGTCAGCGGTGCCGTCGTCGCGGTAGGTCATCACCATGTCCCACTTGGTCTCCGCTTCGATGCCTCCAGTGAATCGCTGGCCGATTCCCGCGACCGTCACCTTGGCCGAGCCCTCGAGCCCGCCGACCTGCTCTTCGGACCACGAGGTGACCTCGAAGACGCCCTCCAGATGCGTGGACACAGCGGCCGTCCCTTCCTCGGAGTAGATGTGTGACGCATGCATATTTGTCCGCTCGATCGTCATTCGTCAAGCCGCCGCCGCTCAGCGCGTGGGGTCAGCGGTGCGCAGGGCCTCGGTGGGTGCCAGGCCGGCCGCCCGCCGGGCGTGATCCGGCGCTATGTTCGCGAGCATGGCGGGAGCGACGAGCGGGTCGATCGGCCCCTTTCCACCCGGCGCGGACCCCGAGGAGTACGACAAGCTGCGCCGCCGGGTGTTGTGGACCATGCCCAGCGGGCTCTACGTCATCGGTAGCCGCGCCGGTGAGCGACGCAACCTCATGACCGCCAACTGGGTCACCCAGGTCGCCTTGGATCCCAAGCTGGTGGCCGTCAGCGTGGAGAACGAAGCCCTCACCGCCGCCCTGATCGGCGATGCGGGCGCGTTCAGCATCTCCATCGTCGACCGCGATGACCGCGCCATCGTGCGCAAGTTCGTCAAGCCGGTCGACCACGACGAGGAGGCCGGGACGCTGAACGGGTTCTCCTTCCACGAGGCCACGACCGGTGCGCCGATCCTCGATCAAGCCCTGGCCTACCTCGACTGCGAGGTGCGCGAGCGGGTGCCGGTGGGAGACCACATCCTCTTCGTGGGCGAGGTCGTGGAGGCTCGCTTCCAGGGAGACGAGGGTTCTCTGCCGCTGCGGATGGAGGACACCCGCATGAACTACGGCGGCTGACCGCACCCCGCCCTTGCAGGTTCGGCCGATGTTGGCCCGGCGTACGGTAGCGTCGAGCGCGATGACCCGACGCCGGCTCGACGACGACGTCTGGGGCATCGAGTCGGTGCTGGACGAGGCCACCGGTCACGACGCCGGGTTCGTGAAGGGCTGAGCGATCTGGCCGAACCGAGCTGGGTCGACACTCAAGCTGCCATGGACGAGGTGGTGGCCCAGGTCGAGGCCGCGTCGTTGTACGGCTTCGACACCGAGTTCCATCGCGAGCGCTCGTACTTCCCGCATCTGGCGCTGATCCAGCTGGTCTGGCCCGGGGGAGTGGCCCTGGTCGATCCCTACCGCGTCGACCTCGCCGGGCTGCGTCGCGTGCTCGACGGACCCGGGCTCGCCGTGGCCCACGCCGCCGACCAGGATCTCGAGGTGCTCGAGCTGGCGTGTGGGACCAAGCCCCGTCGTCTGTTCGACACCCAGCTGGCTGCAGGCTTCCTCGGCCTCTCGGCTCCGTCGCTGGCGACCCTGGTCGAGCACCTGCTCGGCCAGCGGTTGGCGAAGGGCGACCGCCTCACGGACTGGACCCGACGCCCCCTCAGCGCCGAGCAACGTCAGTACGCGGCGTCCGACGCCGCGCACCTGCTGGACCTGCACCGAGCGCTGGTGCTCGAGCTCGACCGCCTCGACCGATTGAGCTGGGCCGAGGGCGAGTGCCAGATCCTGTTGTCCCGCCCCACCCGGCGGGTCGAGCCCGACGAGGCATGGTGGCGACTGAAGGAGGCCCGCCAGCTCAGAGGCGAGTCTCGAGCCGTGGCCCAGGCGGTGGGCGCCTGGCGGGAGCGCCGCGCCGCGGCGACCGATCGACCGGCGCGGTTCGTCCTTCCCGATCTGGCCGTCGTGGCCATCGCCCAGCGGCCGCCCACCACCGCGGCCGAGCTGGAAGGCGTCCGGGGGCTCGACGGGCGCCGGGCCAGGACTGCGGCAGAGGCTGGGCTCCTCGACGCGGTGCGGGCCGGCCGCGAGCTCAGTGACGGCGCCCTCCGGCAGCCACCGACCGACCAGATCGAGCGCCGCCTGCGTCCAGTGGCGACGCTGGCCGGTGCCTGGCTGGCCCAGCGGGCGAGCGAGCTGCGGATCGACGGTCCTCTTCTTGCCACCCGGGCCGACCTGCACGCGCTGCTGCGGGGCGGTGGCGAGTCCCGTCTGGCCAGCGGGTGGCGCCGGACGCTCGTGGGCGAGCCGCTTCGCCAGCTGCTGGCGGGGGAGGGGGCGCTTGCCGTCGGGGGCCGGGGCGACCTCGTGCTGGAGGCCCGCTCGCACCGGCCCATCGGGGGCTGAGCAGCGGGCGCCCTCAGGACGGCGCGTCGGTCAGCACAACGGCGCCGGGTCCGGGCACGACGCCGGCGTACGGCTCCCGCTCGGCCCGCCCGTCGGAGGACACCTCGACCCGCCAGGCCGGTCCCTGCACCGGTACTGACGCCTCGCCGTCGCCGAAGTTGACGATGACCAGGCGCTGATCCTCTGCCGCCGCCCGCCGGTAGGCGAGCACGTGCGGCGGGCTCGGGAGCGGCGACCATGACCCGATGGACAGGGCGGGCGACCGTCGACGGGCGGCCAGCAGACGGCGGTACAGGTTGAGGATGGAGGTCGGGTCCTCCCGCAGGGCAGCGACGTTGCGGAGCTCGGCCTGTGGTGGCCACGGCAACCATGGCGTGGGTCTTCGGCGCTGATCGCCGGACGGCCACCCGTGCTCGGGCGACCTGTCCCAGGGGATCGGGGCTCGGGAACCGTCGCGTCCTCCAGGATCGAGACGCCGCTCTGCAGGGATCTCGGCGTTCTCGAGGCCGAGCTCTTCGCCCGCGTAGATGAAGGGTGTACCTCGCAAAGTGAGCAGCAGCACGGCGGCGGCGCGGGCGCGGTCCTCCGAGCCGCCATAGCGCGTGCGGTGCCGAGGATTGTCATGGTTCGACAGCACCCACGTGGGCCAGGCTCCCCGGGGATCGAGCTCCTCGACCACCCGGTCGATGCGGTGGCGCCACGCGCCCGCCTCCCACGGGGCGAAGAGGGGAGGAAAGTTGAAGGCCAGGTGCAGCTCGTCACCGCTGCCGTAGTAGCGGGCCACCGCCGCCGTCGACAGGAGAAAGACCTCACCGACCATCACCCGATCGCCTGGATAGCAGTCGATCAGCCGCCGCAGCTGGCGCAGGATGTCGTGCGTGCCCTGATGGTCGTTGAGCGCCGACCAGGGCATGCCCGTCCATTTCTCGGGGGCGTCGGGTAAGGCGGGGTCCTTTCCGATGGAGTGCACGGCGTCGGCCCGGAAGCCGTCCACCCCCCGATCGAGCCAGAATCGCAGCACCGCTTCCATCGCCTGCACCACCTTGGGATTGGCCCAGTTGAGATCGGGCTGCTCGGGAAGGAAGAGGTGGAGGTACCACTGGCGCGTCGTCTCGTCCCAGCTCCAGGTGGGGCCGTCGGAGAAGGCTGCCTGCCAGTTGTTCGGCGGTTGGTCGGGTCGCCCGTCCCGCCACACGTACCAGTCGCGCCGCCTCGACGATCTCGACGAGCGGGACTCGACGAACCAGGGGTGGCGGTCGCTGGTGTGGTTGGGGACCCAGTCGATCAGCACTCGGATGCCGAGCTCGTGCGCCCGGGCGAGGAGGCCGTCGAAATCGGCCAAGGTCCCGAACAGCGGGTCCACGTCACAGTGGTCGGCGACGTCGTAGCCGAAGTCGGCCATCGGCGAGCGAAAGAATGGCGAGAGCCAGACGGCGTCGACGCCCA
>DASXYV010000352.1:0-9703 GCA_036502305.1 Acidimicrobiales bacterium | reverse complement strand
CACGACCGAACGCGGCGGCGTGCAGACCACCACCAAGGCCAAGGCCAAGCCCAAGGTGCGCACGCCGCACCGCCGGGCTAGGCCACAGGCCACCCCAGCGGCCACCGTCAGTCCCCTCATGCAGGCGGCCGTGGCTCGGTGGGGCCGCCAGTCGGCCAGCCCCTTCCTGCTCGGGGAGGACCGCGTGGTCGTGCGGCTGTCCGGGGCTGCCGTGGCCGGCTACGTCCGTCGCGGTCGCTGGGCCGTGCTTGCCACCGACGTGGCCGCGCCTCCCTGGGCGAGAGAGCGGGTTCTCGACGAATTGCTCCAACGCCTGAAGCAGGACCGCATGCGCCCGGTGTTCACCTGTGTCTCCGAAGCCGAGCCCTACGAGAGCCGAGGCATGCACGCCATGCCCATCGCCGAGGACGCTGTGATCGACCTGACGAGCTTCTCGCTCAAGGGCAAGCGCATGGCCAACATCCGCCACAGCGTGAGCGCCGCCAAGCGCGCCGGCCTCACGGTCGAGCCGTGGTCGCCCGAGCTGGCCGAGGGGGTGGCGGATGTCTCCAAAGCCTGGTTGTCAACCAAGCACGGTGGCGAGATGGGCTTCACACTCGGTCGCTTCGATCCCGAGGAGATCAGCTCGACCGACTGCCGGGTCGCAGTGAACTCGTCGGGGAAGGCGGTCGGCTTCGTGACGTGGCACCACCATGACGGGGGGCGGGGCCGCGTGCTCGACATCATGCGTCGCAGTCCGGACGCCCCGAACCCCACCATCGACCTCCTCATCGCCGAGAGCCTGCTCGGCTTCGCCGAGGCGGGCTTGCGGGAGGGCAGCCTGGCCTGCGTCCCCCTCTCCCGGGGGAAGATGGCCGAGCGGCTCTATCCAACGGCGTCGCTGCGGCGCTACAAGGACAAGTTCAACCCCAACTGGGAGCCTCGCTGGTTGGTGGTGCCCAGCCGCCGTCAGCTACCCGGTGGTCTCGCAGCCGTTGCCCGCAGCTATGTCCCCGGGGGACTCCGCCAGGCCCTGCGCGGCAGTCACTAGGCGTTGCCTCCGATGACACTCGTCCAAGACCAAGAGATCCATCGGCGTCGTCGAGCTCTCTGGCCTGCGGGCTTTCGGATCCACCCGCCGATCATCACGGCCCTCATCATCTCGACCATCGTCGCCACGGCCTGGCGGACCGGGGTGTTCCACCACGACCTCAGCCTCACCACTGAGTACCAGTACGCCTACAGCGGCCGCCAGATCCAGGCCGGCCACTGGTCGACGCTGTTCACGAACCAGCTGTTGACACGCAACACCTTCATGTGTCTGTCGATCTGCCTGTCGGTGCTCGTGTTCGTGGGCGTCTACGAGGCCTTGGCCGGCAGCACCCGGGCGATCGTGGTGATCGTCGTCACCGGAATCGTCGGTCCCCTCGGCGTCGAGGCCGGGCTCGGGCTCGGGAACGTGCTCGGGAGCACGTGGGCGGCCAACACCCTTTCCACTCTCGACTTCGGCGCTTCCGCCATCACCGCGGGAGGTGCCGGCGCTATCGTCGCTCTGCTGCGATGGCGGTGGCTGCGCGTCGTTGCCCTCCTCATCGTGCTGAGCGGGCTGCCCCTCCACCACCAGCTGGCCGACTGGGAGCACCTCATCAGCTTCACCTTCGGGTTCGGACTGGGGCTCATCCTCGGCCCCCGTCCCGATGTGGTTCCTGATCCCGAGGCGGGAGGGGGGCAGTCAGGGTCGGCCGCTACGACGACGGGGTCGGCACCGGCGACGCGGGCCCACCGGCTGACCCCACTGGCGTGGGTGCTCCTCGTGCCGGCGGTCGTGATCGGCCCGTTCGTCTCCAACACGTTCATCTCCAGCGCGGCCTCGAGCTCCAGCGTGGCCCAGGTGATCGAGGCGACCTACCCTTCTGCGGCTCTGCATTCGAACCGGCGAGTCCTCGTCGTCCTGCCTCCGGGTTACGGCCGGTCGGGCCAGCGCTACCCCGTGGTCGAGATGCTGCACGGTGTCCCTGGTGGCCTCGAGGAGGTCATCGGCGGTCTCAATGTGGCCCAGCTGTCCAGCCAGTCGAAGACGCCGTTCATCGCCGTGGCCCCCGACGGGACGGGGCCTGCTGTCGGCGAAAGCGACTTCGCCAACACCGGCCGCCAGCCGATGGGCACCGCGACCGGTCCGGAGCTGCGCCAGTGGGTCGACTCTCACTACCCCACGAACGGGACGTGGGACGTCACGGGACTCTCGTCGGGCGGGTACGGGGCGGCCTACCTGCCGACGCTGTCTCCCGGCGCCTACCAGGCGGCGTGCCCCATGAGCGGCTTCTTCACCGCCGAGCCTCCCGCGTTCGAAGGCCAGTCGGCAGCCGTGAAGCAGGCTGGCTCGCCGATACTCCACGTGGCGGCCCGCGGCCCGCGCACCCTGCTCGTGGCCGGATCGAGCGACCGGGATTCCCTCGACCAGGCTCGCCGCTACATCGCGGCGATGAACGGCGTCGGGCAATCGAACAACGGCCTCACCGTCAATCCTGGAGCCCATGAGCTCGGGGTCTGGACCATAGGCATCAAGCAGTGCCTGGGCTATTTCTTCCCGGCGTCGGGGTTGCACGGTTAGGCCACTGGATCAGTAGGCGTGAGCAACCCACGGCCTGACGCGGCACCGCGGGGCCTGCCGGGTCCCACCAGGACCCGCGGCGTTCTGCACACGGGGGCCACGGGGATCTTCCGGCGCAAGCCCATCCCTCTCCACGAGCCCGCCCAGGACCAGCAACTGAAGAGGTCGCTCGGCTTGTGGTCGCTCACGGCCATCGGCCTCGGGGCGATCATCGGCGCCGGGATGTTCACCCTGGCGGGCGGTGTGGCCCGGACGAGTGCCGGTCCGGGAGTGACGATCTCGTTCGTGGTCGCGGGGATCGCCGCCGGTTGCGCCGCCCTCTCGTACGCGGAGTTCGGCGGGCTGATCCCGAAGGCGGGCTCGGCGTACTCGTACGGCTCCTCGGTGCTCGGTGAGATCGTGGGGTGGTTCATCGGGTGGGACCTGCTGCTCGAGTACACCGCCATCACCGCCGTGGTCGCCATCGGCATCTCCGGCTACCTGAACACCTTGCTCACGAGCTTCGGCCTCCACCTGCCGGCGTGGATGCTCGGCGCGCCGTCGACCGGCCACGGGCACAAGGTGGAGCTCTTCGCCGTGGTGCTGTGCCTGCTGGTCGCCTACCTGCTCAACCGGGGCATCCGCTCGAGCGTGCGGGCGGAGTCCGTCCTGGTCGTCGTGAAGATCGCCATCGTCGTCATGGTGATCGTGGTCGGTGCGTTCTACATCAAGACGGGCAACTACGCGCCGTACCTTCCCTATGGGTTCGGGGGCGCCGTGACCGGCGCGGCGACGGTGTTCTTCGCCATGTTCGGCTTCGACGCCATGAGTACCGCGGCCGAGGAATCGCGTGACGCCCAGCGAGTGCTACCCAAGGCGATCGTGTTGTCCCTGGGTGTCGCGACAGTTCTCTACCTGGTCGCCGCCACGGTCCTCACCGGGATGCAGCACTATCGGAGGATCAACACGAAGAGCGCTTTCGCGACCGCGTTCCAGGTTGTCGGCCAGACGCAAGTCGCCCGAGTGGTGGCCATCGGCGCGGTCGTCGGCATCATCACCGTGATGTTCTCGGTTGCACTCGGCGCCTCGCGGGTGTGGTACGCCATCAGCCGCGACGGTCTGCTGCCGGCCTGGTTCGCGCAGACCAACCGCAACGCCGTCCCCCATCGGCCGACCTGGATCATCGGCATCGTGGCCGCCGGGATCGGCGGCTTCGTCCCGATCCTGCAGGTGGCCCAGCTCACCAACATCGGGATCCTGGTCGCGTTCATCGTGGTCTCGGGAGCGGTCGTCGTGTTGCGATACCGCGCGCCCCAGTTGCCGCGGACCTTCCGCTGCCCATGGATGCCGTTCGTGCCGATCACGGGCATCGCGTTCTCGTTGTGGCTCATGACCAAGCTGTCCCTGACGACCTGGGTCCGCTTCGGCGCCTGGCTTGTCATCGGGGCGATCGTCTACGCCGGTTACGGCTACCGCCACAGCCGGCTCGGTCGCGAGAGTCAGAGCCAGGTGCCCAACGAGGCGGGGGGTAAGGACACCGCCGTCTAGTGCGTTCGCGCCCGGCTACTTCCCGTAGCCGATGATCCCCCACCAGTCGATGAGTACGACGGGCTCGTCGCCCACGACCCAGCCGTCGTGAGGCGTCGGCAGTGCTACGACATCGCCGGGGTGGCAGTCGAACTCGGTGCCGTCGGCCAGCAGGATGTGGTGGATGCCGGACACGTGGTACTGGAAATGGGGCGCCATGCACCAGTCGGTGCCAGCCTTCGGCTTCACGTGCTCGGACCACCGCCATCCGGGCTCGAAGGTGAGTCGACCGACCTCGGCCCCGCCGACGTTGATGATCTCGACCCGTCCCTTCTCGAAGGTGCGGACCTCGTCCGGCTTGTCGAACGATGCTTGCTCAGCCCCTAGCACCGGCGCTCCTCTCCTCTGACACCGGCCCCCCTTTGGCACCGGCCAACCTGCCGCCACCCACCTTAAACCGGGATCACGGATCTTGCCCGGCATCGTCCCTGGTTCAATGCTGATGCCGGGCGAGACCCGACGCCTCCAGCTCGAGGAGGCGGCGCTTGCGATCGAGCCCTCCCCCGTAGCCGACGAGCGTGCCGTCCGCGCCGATCACCCGATGGCACGGGATGACGATGGCGATGGGGTTGCGGCCGTTGGCCAGGCCAACGGCGCGCGAGGCGGTGGGGCTGCCGATGCCCGCCGCCACCTCGCCATAGCTCGCGGTGGCTGCATAGGGGATCTTGCCGAGCGCGTCCCAGACTCGCAGCTGGAAGGGCGTACCCGTTGGAGCGAGCGACAACTCGAACGTCGTGCGGTCGCCGTCGAAGTACTCGACGAGCTGGGTGCGAGCCTCGTCGAAGGCATCGTCGTCGCGCCGGTGACCGTTGACGGCCACGGTCGGTCGCCTGCCGTCGGAGAGATGGAGGGTGTCCAGGCAGTTGCCGTCGCCGGTCAGCAGCAACTCGCCGACGGGACTCGACACGGTCGTCCATATGGTCTCAGGCATCGGTTTCCTTTCGTCTGGGTGCGGGAGCGAGGCTCGCCCAAAGGTGCTGCAGCGCGTAGGAGCGCCACGGCCGCCATCGCTCGCCGTGCTCGGTCAGCGGACCTGGCGCGCGGGGAAGCCCGAGGCGCCCGCACGCCCGCCGGGTGCCGGAGTCGGTCTCCAGGAGGACGTCCGGGTCGCCGAGCGCCCGCATGGCCACATAGCCGGCCGTCCAGCGCCCGATCCCGGGTTGGTCGAGGAGACCCCTGGTCGCCGCCTCCTGGTCGACGCCGGGATCGAGCACCAGGGCCCCGGCATCCACCAAGCGAGCCAAGCCGACCAGGGCGCGGCCCCTCGCCAGGGGAAGTCCGAGCGAGGCCGGATCAGCATCGGCGAGGGCGCCGGGCTCGGGAAACTGATGGGTGAGGGTGTCGTCGGCTGCAGTCAAGGGCTTGCCCAGCCTCCTGACGAGCTCGCCGGTCAGGGTGCGGGCACCGGCCACCGAGATCTGCTGGCCGACGATGGCCCGCACGGCCAGCTCGACGCCGTCTACCGCGCCCGGGATGCGGAGGCCGGGACGGGTGGCGACGAGCGGCGCCAGGACCGGGTCGGCACCGAGGACGTGGTCGACGGCTGTCGGATCGGCGTCGAGATCCAACAGCCGGCGACAGCGCTGGACGGCCGGACCGAGGTCCCGCCAGTCGTCGAGGTTGACCTGGCAAGCGATGTGGCCGCTGCCGTCGCGGAGTGCCACCACTCCCCCGCCGTGCGGCAGCCGCAGCGTCCGTCGATAGGCCCCCGCCGCATACTCCTCGATGCCTGGTATCGCTCGCGCCCCGAGAAAACCGAGGAGGGCATCGACATGGAGCGGGCTCCGAAAGCACAGCCGGAGCGCGACACCTCCCGACTGGTCGGCTCGCCGGGTCGTGCGACGGCGGAGGCTGGTGGGGGTGGAGGCGAACACGGCACCGATGGTGTCGTTGAACTGGCGGATGCTGGCGAACCCGGACGCGAAGGCGACGTGGGTGAAGCTCAGGTCGGTCGTCTCGATGAGGATGCGGGCCGTATGAGCCCGCTGGGCCCGGGCGAGCGCCAAGGGGCCGGCACCGACCTCGCCGAGCAGGAGCCGGTTGAGGTGTCGCTCGCTGTAGCTGAGCAGTCGGGCGAGCCCGGTCACACCTTCCCGGTCGACGGCCCCGTCCGCGATGAGGCGCATGGCCCGAGCCACCACATCGGCGCGGCCGTTCCACTCCGGTGACCCGGGGGTGGCGTCAGGACGACACCGCTTGCAGGCGCGGAAGCCCGCCAGCTGGGCCGCCGCGGCGGTGGTGAAGAACCGGACGTTGGACCGCTTGGGAGTGCGGGCCGGACAGCTGGGACGACAGTAGATGCCCGTCGAGGTGACGGCGGTGAAGAACCAGCCGTCGAAGCGGGCATCACGACTCGCGACCGCTCGGTAGCACTGGTCGGGTGCAGGGATCACTCGCCAACCCTGACAGCGGCAGGCGCCGATCGCTAGCGGGAATCGGACACCTAGGAACGGCGGCGGGCGGAGCCGGGCTCCTGACTCGGCATCTGTTGGTTGGTGGGTATGGCCAGCGGCGGCGGAGCGGACAGGAGAGAGAGGGGGCTGTCGGAGTTGGGACACGCCGGCGGGGGGCTGGCGGGGGCTGCGGGCAGGGATGGCACCGATGTGTCCTTGCTGCCGAAGCTCAGGGTCGACGTGAGATCACCGACGGCGTTACGCCGCCAGGCCGACAGGTTCGGCACCGACACGCCGAAGCGGGTCTCGAGGAAGCGGAGCATCGACGTGTGGTCGAACGTGTCCGAGTTGACGTAGCCGCCACGGCTGAATGGGGACACGACGAGCGTCGGGACTCGAAACCCGAGTCCGATCGGTCCCGTCACCCCGCCCGCCTGCGCGGGCAGCGGGTTGGCAGTGAGGAACTCGCCGGCGGTACCCGGCGGCGCCGTGGGCGGCGCGACGTGGTCGAAGAAGCCGCCGTTCTCGTCGTAGGTCACGAACAGCACGGTCTTCGACCAGACATCGGGGTTGGAGACCAACGTGCTCAGGACCCGACTCACGAACGACTGGCCGAGCGCCGGAGTGGCCGAAGGGTGCTCGGACTCGACGATCGGGGGCAGCACCCAGGACACCTGGGGCAGGGTGCCCTGACGCACGTCGGCGGCGAACTCGGCGGGCCAGCTGGGGAGGAAGGCGCGGTTGTAGAGATCGGAGCCCACCTGCTGGTACTGCTTGAAGTGGAGCAGGGCGTTGAATCCGGTGGCGAGGGCGATGGGTTCGACCGGTCCCACCGCGGTGCCCGGCGGCTGGTACACCTTCCAGGAGACGTTGTGGGCCGACAGCTGCTCGGGCATTGTCGGCCAGCTGACGCTGCCGACGGCTCGGGCTGCGTCCGAGAAGCCAGGCGTGACGAGGACGGGGCCGCCGTGAGCGCCGGCGGGGTCGATCGTCCCGGAGAGCGCGTACAGCCGGTTGGGCATCGTGGGGCCGATGACCGAGCAGTAGTAGCTGTCGCAGATGGTGAACGCGTCGGCCAGGGCGTAGTAGAAGGACAGGTCGCTCCTCGTGAGATAACCCATCACCAGGGGGCCTTGGGTGGGGCCGTCTCCGCCTGCTTGCGTATGGACGGCGACGAAGTCGGGGCGCCCGCCATTCCAGCTCCGATGCTGGGGAACCCAGCTGTGCACGGGGATGTCCGACTGGCCGGCGCACTGGGCCTGCACCGTGGCGGCGTCGACGCTGAACGGGAGGAGTTGGCCGGCGTGCGGCGCGGAGCCGTTGGCCGGCCAGGGCTGGGCGAAGGGCCCGAGGTTGCTCCCCTGGTGGTTGTTGAAGCCCTTGACCCCCCGGTAGGTCCCGAAGTAGTGGTCGAACGACCGGTTCTCCTGCATGACGAACACCACGTGCTGTACGGCCTCGAGATCCTTGCCCGACGGTCGGATCGACGCAGCCCGTTTGACGGTGCCGCTCCCCGAGCAGGCGGCGAGAAGCAGGCCGCCACCGGCCAGGCCAGCGCCGAGGACTTGGCGACGAGTGAGCTGACGTGCCGGAACTGCGCCAGCGTCGTTCGGCCCCTCCGGATGGTCGCAGCCCCGCCTGACCACGGGGGGATCGTAGCAATCAATCTCCAGGGCCTCCGGGATGGCATGTACAACGGGTGACGAAAGCGGCTCTAGTCCTTGACGCAGTCCACCGAGTCCACGAGCATTATGAAGAATGTCGGCCCAGGCCTGTGCAGGCCTCCCTGATTTCCTGATCATCGGGGCGCCGAAGGCTGGGTCCACAGCCCTCCACGCCGCGCTGGCCCAACATCCCGACCTGTATCTGTCGCCGGTCAAGGAGCCGAAGTTCTTCATGTGCGACGGGCCGCCGGAGCCGCAGCGGGGGCCGGGTGACGCCCATAGCGTGCGAGAGTGGATCTGGGAGCGCGACCGCTACGAAAGTCTGTTCGCCAGCGCCCCAGCAGGCGCCCGCAAGGGCGAGAGCACGCCGTTCTACCTCTGGGACCGGGAGGCGCATCGGCGAATGAGGGCGCTCGTCCCCGACGTCAAGCTCATTGCCGTCCTGCGGGATCCGGTGGACCGCGCATACAGCAACTGGACACACATGTGGTGCGACGGCCTCGAGCCCGAGGCGAGCTTCGTGCAGGCCTGCCTGGCCGAGCCGGAGCGGGTGGCGCAGGGTTGGGCGCCCTTCTGGCGCTACCTGGAGCTGGGGCGCTACGGCGAGCAGCTGGAGGACCTGTGCCGATGGTTCCCGCCGGCGCAGGTGCACCTTCTGCGCTACCGGGACCTCGTCGACGAGCACGACCGCACCCTCGACCGGATCTGTGAGTTCCTGGGGGTGCGTACCGGGCTGATCTCGCAGGCACCCTCGCAGAACGTGTCAACCTGGGTCGAGCCGACGCGGGTCAACTTGGCGTTCCAGTTAGCCGTGCGCGCCGGTGCCGAGATCGGACGATGGTTTCCTCCGCAGGTGTGGCGCCGGGCCAGTGCACCAATGCTCACCGCCCTCCACCGGCGACGCGGCGACCGTCCGGATCTTCCGCCCGAGGACCGTCAGCGCTTGGCGGCCCGGTTCGTCGACGACGTCCGGCGTCTCGAGGGCCTGACCGGTGAAAGCTACGAGGACTGGCTCGTCAGCCCCGGCCGGGGCACGTACTCGGTTCGTAGGTCGTGGGGCCCGTCGGGTCGGGCGATCTCGTAGTAGACCCGCTGACCGCCGCGTGGGAGGGGGATGATGCTCAGGTACCGCAGGGCGCCCACTCCCCCCTGCGGCGTCGCCCAGGGCTCGTCGCCGAGGGGTTCGAAGCGCGACGGACCGGTGCCGAAGGCGATCCCGGTCTGCTCAGCCCAGTTGTCGTCCGCCGTCGACCGCCCGTCGTAGTATGCCGCATACCCACCGTCGACCGGCACGACCGCAGTGATCCGCGCACCCCGCTGGTCCCACCGCCCCTGTCGTCCGCTCATGGCGACCCCCTCGAGCGACCAGGTGATCCCATCGGGGCTCGTCGCGTACCAAGTGTCCATGCGGTCGCTGTCAGCCGGCACATCCGTGCGGTGACGACAGACCCACATCTGCCAGACACCGTCCCGACACGAGATCACCGGGT
>DASXYV010000351.1:0-3827 GCA_036502305.1 Acidimicrobiales bacterium | reverse complement strand
GTCGGCCAGGTCCGCTCCGTCGATCGGACCCCGTTCGGACAACAGGCGGAAGTCCACCTCGCGAAAGCGCGGCATCTTGGCGTCGGCGTGCACGGCCCCGCCACCGACGCCCGAGGGGAGGTTGTTCACCTCGCCGAGCAGGAGATGGTCGCCGTCGGCCTCCGCCCTCCGGAAGGCCCGAGGCTCGAGGAGCGGATCCGGGCCCAGGAAGTGGCGGCGCCCGAACTTGATCTCGTCGTTGGAGAAGTCGCCTTTGAAGGCGTAAGGCGGCTCCAGATCCAGGAGGTGGTTGCGGCCCTTCTCGAGCACGATGACACTCCAGCCCGCCGCCGTCAGCACGTCAGCGGCGGTGGCGCCGCCGGGTCCGCTCCCGACGATGACGGCGTCGGCGTCCAGGTCGCCCCCGCTCACGGCTGCGACACCTGGGCATCGGTCCAGCCTCTCGGTTGGACGTCGCCCTCGAACCCGATCGACCGCCACCCGGCGAGGTCGCGGTTGCCGCCGTACTCGGGGGGACCGTACATCGCCTCGCAGGCGTGCTCGTAGAGCAGCGACCGGAACGCGGGCGCGGCGTCGAGGCGCGCATCCTGGTCGTCCGCCCCGAGCCCGGCGAAGTCGGGCTCGAGGGCCGCGATCCCCTGGTCGTAGAGCTCCTGGAGCCCGGTCACCGGCCCGTTCCACTCTCGTTCGGGAAGGTCCCGCGAGCCCTCGATGCGCGTGCGCCACGCGAGCTCGTCCAGTGGGTCCAGTGGAACGAAGGTGGCGAACCCCGCGTCTCCGCCGGCGCGACCGGAGAACGGCCCCCCGGCCCAGATGCGCGGCGGGTCGAAGCGGAACGCCCCGAGCAGGGCGTCGATGTAGTCGGCTGCCCCCGCGGCTGCCGCCCCGGGCGACTCGTCGGCCGGGATCAGGCGCTCGCAGGCGGCGGCGACGACGGCGTGCTGGGCGGCGCTGAGATAGACGACCAGGGTCATCTCCGCCCGTCAGGCCCCGGGGTTGCGGTACGGGTCGTTGGCGACGAAGACGTCACGCTCGTGGAACTCGTCGGCGCCGAGGATCTCGAGGGCGAAGCGCACCGGCAGCGTCGAGGTCAGCATGAACTTCGGGATGCCGACCTCGGCCGTCACCGGATCCAGGCAGGGGGTGTCGACCAGGCGGCCCCGGCGACCAGCCAGCTCGACGAGATCGACCTCCATTCCGCAGCTCCTCGTCTTTCTGTATCGCTGGGCCGGCCTCCCGGGCCGGCCTCTGTCCCGGCGACGAACCTGACACCAGCGTCACCGAGATCCTAGACTTGCCGTCATGACCGAGGTCCGAGAGTTCAAGGACATCAGGCGTGGCGGGCCCGTCGAGGGAGCGACTGTCGAAGCGTTCATGGCCGGCCTCGAGGCCCTGCAGGCCGAGGTGGCGACGGCTCGAAACCATGTGTGGGAGCGGGTGGCCGACGGCCGACTGTCGGTGCCGCTGCTCGAGCGCCTGGCGAAGGAGTACTACTTCCTGGGGAAGTGGTACACCACCGAGTTCGGCTCGCTGGTGGCCAACTCTCCCGACACCGACGCCCTCGATCTCGACTCCAGCGAGCACCACTTCCACTGGCTGCAGAACCTGGCCGACGAGACGGGTTTCGCCGGCGACCGCAACCACGTGGACATGAAGGTCGAGTGGGCCCGTCAGATGGGAATCAGCGACGACGACCTGCTGTCCTACCGGCCCTTGCCGGAGACGATCGGGTCGGTCTTCACCAGCCTGTACTACATGCGGCGTTCGTACGAGGAAGGGCTGGCCGCCTTCGGCTGGGCGGGGGAGCGGTTCGCCGCCTCGACCGGCTACGCCAAGATGATGTACGAGGGCCTGCGTGACCACTACGGGTTCGACGTCGAGAACTTCAAGGTCCACGCCTACGCCGAGGAGGACCACGGCGACAAGGCCGACTACCTGCTGCGCAAGGTCGTGATCACCGCCGATCAACAACGCCGCGTCCGTCGTGCCGTCGAGCACGTCCTCGTCCTGCGCAACGCCAGGACCGTCGCCTTGAACCGCTGGCTCGAGGAGCCGGGGGCGCTCCGCTCGTAGTCATCCTCCTGGGAGGTCGGCCCGGCAGCAAGCCGGCCCCGACGGGCCCATCGCCACTACCCTGACGCCGTGCGCGCGCGAGCCCCGGCATCGGCGGCCAACCTGGGCCCCGGCTTCGACACCTTGGCCGTCGCGCTCGAGCTGTACATCGAGGTGGAGGTCGAGTCGGCCCCCCGCCTCACCGTCAGGGCAGAGGGTGAGGGTGCCGACCTGGCGGGCGACGCCTCGCACCTTGCGGCCCGGATCGCCATGGAGGTGCTCGGCCACGACCACTTCGCCATCGGGGTGCGCTCGTCGATCCCGCTCGGGAGGGGGCTCGGCTCGTCGGCCGCCCTCGCAGTGGCCACGGCCGCAGCCGCGGGTGCCAAGGACCCACTGGCCGTGGCGGCGGCGTCCGACGGGCACCCCGAGAACGCCGCCGCGTCGGTGCGGGGCGGGCTGGTCGCCGCCACCACGGTCGCCGGCGCCCCAGTGGTCGCCCCGCTCGCCCTCGACCCCGAGCTGGCCTTCGTGATGCTCGTGCCGTCGCGGACGCTGGCGACAGACAAGGCCCGCCAGGCCCTGCCGGCAACGGTGAGCCACCGTGACGCCACCTTCAACCTCGGTCGCATGGGCCTGCTCGTGAGCGGCTTGGCCAACCGTCGTTTCCTGGTGCGGGCGGCCACCGAGGATCGCCTGCACCAGGCCGCCCGCAGCCCGCTCTTCCCGGAGGCCTCCCAGCTGCTGGGCCGACTGGTCGACGCCGGGGCGCTGGCGGCGTCCTGGTCGGGTGCGGGCCCGAGCCTCATCGGCTTCTGCGACGCCGCGGTCGCGCCTCGCGTGCGCGACGCCGGCGAGCTCATGCTGAAGGAGCTCGCCGTGCCCGGACGGGCCTTGCTGCTCGGGCCGGACCGACGGGGCCTGCTCGTGGCCCGTGGCGAGTCGCCTCCGCCGGGCGGACCCGATTCCCGCCGCTGGCCCTGAGGGTCCACGGGCCGCCCCCGAGAGGGCGGCCCGAGCACCACGTCCAGGGCCGGTATCGTCGCCGCAGTGCCGACCTCCCCGTCCAAGGAGCTCGTGGCCCTGGAGAATCCGCACCCGGGTCGGGACTACGAGATCCGCTGCGAGACGCCTGAGCTCACCTGTGTGTGCCCGATGACGGGCCAGCCCGACTATGCGACGGTCACCATCACCTACGTTCCCGCCGCCTCGATCGTCGAGCTCAAGTCGCTCAAGCTCTACCTGTGGAGCTATCGCGACGAGGGCGCCTTCCACGAGGACGTGACCAATCGCATCCTCGACGACCTGGTGGCCGCCCTCGGCCCGAAGCGGATGACCGTGCGCACCGACTGGCTCGTGCGGGGCGGCATCCACTCGGTCGTCGAAGCCAGCCATCCGTGAGGCCGTCCGGTGACGACCGGCCAATCACGAGCGGCCAGTCACGAGCGCGCTCAGCTGGTCGTCTGCCAGGACCGCTCGTAGCCGGCGACGGCGACGGCCTCGGCGGCCGGGGTCGTGTGAAGCGGATTGCGGGCGTCGACGTTGACCGCGATCTCGTTGGCATAGCCGCCGGGGCCGCGCTCCTCGGCCCGCTGCACGGCCGAAGGCTGGGGACCGTGGTGGACGCCGTGCGGGTGGAAGGTGAGCATCCCCTCGGAGATGCCCGCCCGACTGAAGAACTCGCCCCGGTGGTAGAAGATCACCTCGTCCACGTCGACGTTGCGGTGGTAGAAGGGGACGCGGAGGGTGTCGGGATCGCGCTCCAGCGGGCGGGG
>DASXYV010000350.1:0-6085 GCA_036502305.1 Acidimicrobiales bacterium | reverse complement strand
CGCCCGAGGAGCTCGACGCCCTCATCGCCGCTACCGAGCGGTACTGCGTCGTCTATCAGACGCTCGCCCGCCCTCCGGACCTCTTCGCATCGGCGACGAGGCGCCCGCCCGA
This sequence comes from Acidimicrobiales bacterium, assembly GCA_036502305.1. GTDB lineage: Bacteria > Actinomycetota > Acidimicrobiia > Acidimicrobiales > AC-9 > AC-9. The sequence continues at coordinate 5,973 of DASXYV010000350.1, read as the reverse complement.
CCGCTCGTAGGATGCCGTCGTCGTCGAGGCCGGCCTGGGGACCGGCACTAGCCTCATCGGGGCTGAGGAAGGAGGTGAGCCGCATGGCGCGTCGCTGAGCACCGGCTGTCCTTGCCGCCCGGTCGGGCGGATCGAACCCACGATCGCAAGGAGGAAAGCATGCAGTACACGGACGCGTTGGCGGCCACCATCGACGACGTCGTGGCTCCGAACGCGAGCGACGTCGACCGCAACGCCACGTTCCCTCGACGATCGCTCGATGCGCTCGGCGGGGCAGGCATCCTGGGGCTGGTCACCGGCGCTGATGCCGGGGGCGCCGGGCTGGGCCTCCGGGCAGCAGCCGAGGTCATCGAGCAGCTGAGCCGGGCTTGCGGGTCGACGGCGATGGTCGTGCTCATGCACTACGCCGCCGCCTCCCTGCTCGAAGCCCACGGCGACAAGGATGTGCGGGAAGCCATCGGCGCTGGCCGGCACCTGACGACGTTGGCGTTCTCTGAGGCTGGCTCGCGCAGCCACTTCTGGGCACCGCTGAGCAGCGCCCTGCGAGTTGACGGCGATGTACGGCTCGACGCCCACAAGAGCTGGGTTACATCCGCCGGCGAGGCGGCAAGCTACGTGTGGTCGAGTCGGCCCCTAGAGGCCGACGGGCCGATGACCCTGTGGCTCGTGCCCGCGGACGCGCCGGGCCTGAGCCAGCCGGGCCCCTTCGACGGGCTCGGCCTGCGGGGCAACGCGTCGACGCCTGTCACGGCCGACGGCGTCGTGGTGAGCGAGGACGCCATGCTCGGCGGTGATGGCGGAGGTCTCGACGTGGCCCTGTCCGTCGTGCTGCCACCGTTCCTCGTGTTGAACTCCGCATTCAGCCTCGGCCTGATGGAGGCGGTCACCGCAGAGGTCGGTCACCACCTCGGCACCACCCGGCTCGAGCACCTCGACCAGGCGCTCGTGCAGCAGCCGATCATTCGGGCTGGCTACGCCTCCATGCGCCTCGAGACCGACCGGACACGTGCGTTTCTCGACGACACGATCACTGCCCTCGAGACGGGACGCGAAGATGCCATGCTCCGCGTCCTGGAGGTGAAAGCGGCGGCAGCCGAGGCCGCGGTCGAGGTGACTGACCTGGCGATGAAGGTCGGCGGCGGTGCCGCGTTCCGTAGGGAGGTGGGCATCGAGCGGCGCTTCCGCGATGCCCGCGCCGCACGGGTGATGGCTCCGACCACCGATGCGCTCCTCGACTTCGTCGGCCGGGCCATCAGCGGGCTACCCCTGCTGGACCCGGCGACGTGATGGGCGAGGACGTGCTGCTCATGGGAGCAGTGGCCTACGACCCCAAGGTCGTCACCATCTGGGACGGCTTTCGCCGCTGGTTCAGGGACCAGGGGCTGACCTTCGACTATGTGCTCTACTCGAACTACGAGCGCCAGGTCGAAGAGCTCGTGGCCGGTCGCATCGACGCGGCGTGGAACTCGCCGCTGGCGTGGATTCGGGCCCAGCGACTCGCCGAAGCTGACCACCAGCGAGCGATCGCGCTCGCCATGCGCGACAGCGACCGCGACCTGACGTCGGTGGTCGTCGTCCGGTCCGATGCACCGATCACCGAGGTCGCGGACCTCGAGGGCGGCACGGTCGGTGTCGGGACGGTCGACTCACCACAGGCGACACTCCTGCCGCTCTCGCACCTACGAGCGTCCGGGATCACGCCGACCGTGCGACGATTCGACGTCGGCGTGGGCCTGCACGGCGACCACGTGGGTGGTGAGCGCGATGCTGCAAGTGCGCTCATGGCCGGCGAGGTCGACGCCGCCTGCGTGATCGACGCCAACCACCTGTTGTTCTCGAAGGAGGGAACATTGATGCCCGGGGCCACGCGGGTCTTGACCCAGACCGGCGCCTACGACCACTGCAACATGACCGTTCTCGACTCTCGCCGGTCTTCGGACATCGTCGATCGCTTCCGCCGGCTGCTGTTGGCCATGGACTACGGCGATCCAGAGGTGCGGCCGCTGCTCGATCTCGAGGGCCTCAAGCAGTGGCGGGAGGGCAGGGTGAGCGGGTACCGACTGCTCGAGGCCGCCGTCGACGAGTCCGGGTTCTACGACCGGAAGGGGGCCGTCACCGCTGCCGACTATCGACCTTGAGGACGTCGGCCTGGACCAGGGCGCCCACCTGCTCGTGGACCACGCCCTTTTGGGCCTGGCCCCAGGCGACCGGCTGACCGTGGTTGGCCGCGATCCGCACCTGGCCGTCCATCTGACAAGTTGGGCTCGAGCACGAGGTCATCGCGTAGAGGCCGACGACGCGCTCGTCGTCGTGAAGGGCCGGGCCAGCAGCCAGCGCTGGCAGGACGCCGATCGTGCTGGCGGGCCCGGCGTGGACGGCATCCTCGCCCGAGCACCGGCCAGCTGGGGGCTGGCAGCGCGGGGAGCCCTCGTCGAGTCCGGGGGACCTCCGCTGGCCGTCGACCTGGCCGAGCGCGACGTAGTGTGGGCGGACGCCGCGCCGAAGCTCTACGCGCAGGCCGCAGCCAGTCAGTGGGACCCGGCGACGGCGGTCACGTGGGACGAACCGTTCGAGCTTCCCGACGAGGTCGAGGACGCCGTCGTCCAGGTGATGACCTATCTGATCGAGAACGAGCAGGCCGCCCTCGCCGTGCCGGCCCGATTTCTCGGTCGCGTTCACCCGCACTACCGCGAGGTGATGCAGTTCCTTGCCGTCCAGGTAGCTGACGAGGCCCGCCATGTCGAGGTGTTCACTCGCCGCGCCGGCCTGCGCCGACAGCGGCTCGGCGTGTCAGGCGCGGGCGGTCGGGCTTCGCTGCAGACCCTGCTCCAGGAGACGGACCTGTCGCTGGCGTCCTTCCTGCTCTCGGTCCTCGGCGAGGGCACCTTTCTCTCCCTGCTGTCGTTCCTCGAACGTCACGCCCCTGACCCAGTCACCCGCCAGATCTCTCGGCTCGCCCTGCAGGACGAGGCCCGCCACGTCGCCTACGGCCAATCGCACCTCGAGCACCGAGTCGGCGTCGACCCGGCGCTGCGGGACCGCCTCCGGGCCGCGATCGAGCGTCGCCACGACTCCCTCGCCGACACCGCTGGCCTGCACACCGACGTTCTCGACTCCCTCATCGTGCTCGCCGCCGGCGAGTGGTCCCCAGCTGGTGTTGCCCGCGGGAACCGGCTCGTGCAGGCCATGCAGGCGGAGATGGATCAGGGCCGCCAACGACGCCTCGTCCGCCTCGGCTTTCCGGCGCCCGAGGCGGCCGCGCTGTCTGCGCTCCACACCCGGAACTTCATGTGAGCGCGGTAACACCGGGTTAGGCGTCGTCCTCGGTCTCGGACAGCGTCTCCGGGTCGTCGAGGTCGACGCCGACCTCAGAAGCCTCGGCTTCGTCGAGCGGCGACTGGTCGTCCTCCTGCTCGTCGTCGAAGTCGATCTCGCTGTCGTCCGACGGATCCTCAGCGGAGCCCTCGTCGCTGTAGTCGCTCATAACCCAGGTTCTACCGGACCCGAGCCCGCGGCCTGGCGGCCTGGGTCGCGGTTTGACGTGGACGTCAAGCTTTCTTCTTGCTAACGTCAATGGCAGTTTATGACCTCGGACGCGCTCAGGACCGAGATGCTCCCTGACGGAGCCGACGCCTCGACCGGTGAACGCGGCTACCAGTGGGCGGCCCTGACCATCACGACCCTGGGCATGCTGATGGCGACAGTCGACGCCTCGATCATGCTGATCGCGCTGCCCGACATCTTCCGCGGGATCCATCTCGACCCCCTTCAGCCGGGCAACAGCTTCTATCTACTGTGGATGATCCTCAGCTTCCTCGTCGTGACGAGTGTCCTCGTCGTGAGCCTGGGACGGCTCGGAGACATCTACGGCCGGGTACGGATGTACAACCTCGGCTTCGCCCTCTTCACCTTCTTCTCCCTGCTGCTCACCGTCACCTGGATGACCGGGCCGGCCGCAGGGCTGTGGTTGATCATCGTCCGCGTCTTCCAGGGCGTCGGCGCCGCCTTCCTCATCGCCAACTCGGCCGCCATCCTCACCGACGCCTTCCCCGACAATAAGCGGGGGTTCGCGCTGGGCATCAACCAGGCCGCCGGCATCAGCGGCACCTTCATCGGCTTGGTGCTCGGCGGCGTGCTCGCACCCATCAACTGGCGGCTCATCTTCCTCGTGTCGGTACCCATCGGCCTCTTCGGCACGATCTGGGGCTACCTGCAGCTTCGGGAGGTGAGCCGCGGCGATCGCGCCCGCATCGACTGGGCCGGCAACATCACCTTCGCCCTCGGCTTGGTCCTGATCATGGTGGCCATCACCTACGGCATCCAGCCCTACGGCAGGCACACGATGGGTTGGACCAGCCCCATCGTCATCTTCTGCCTGGCGTCGGGGATCGCCCTCCTCCTCGCCTTCGCCCTGATCGAGACGCGGGTGGCCGAGCCCATGTTCAGGCTGCCCCTCTTCCGGATACGGGCCTTCACCGGCGGGGTGCTGGCGAGCTTTCTCGCCGCCGTCGGTCGAGGCGGGCTGATGTTCATGCTGATCATCTGGCTCCAGGGAATCTGGCTGCCCCTGCACGGCTACGACTTCCTCCGCACGCCGCTGTGGGCCGGTATCTACATGCTGCCGCTGACGGCGGGGTTCCTCATCGCCGGACCCCTGTCCGGCACCCTCACCGACCGCCACGGCGCACGGCCGTTCGCCACCGGCGGCATGATCGGCTCTGCGGTGACGTTCCTGCTGCTCGAGCTGCTGCCGATCGACTTCCCCTACTGGCTGTTCGGCCTGCTCCTGCTGCTCATGGGCCTCACCATGGGGGCCTTCGGGTCTCCCAACCGGGCCGGGGTGATGAACAGCCTGCCGGCCGAGGACCGCGGCGCGGGCTCGGGGATGAACTCGACCTTCCAGAACTCTGCGCAGGTGCTGTCGATCGGGATCTTCTTCTCACTCATGATCGTCGGGCTCGCCTCCGGTCTGCCCGGGAGCCTCTACCACGGCCTGGTCGGCCAGGGCGTCCCCGCCCCGGCGGCCGACAGAGTGGCGCATCTCCCACCGGTCTCGACCCTCTTCGCCGCCTTCCTGGGGGAGAACCCGATGCAGCACCTCCTCGGCCCGTCGGTCCTCGCCCACCTGCCGCCCGGGCACGCCGCGGTGGTGACGGGACGAACCTTCTTCCCCTCCCTGATCTCCGGGCCCTTCCGTCAGGGTCTCCACACCGCGTTCGATTCCGCCATCGTGGCCTGCCTCATCGCGGCCGCCGCCTCCTGGACCCGCGGAACACGCTACGTCCATGGGGACAAGCTGCCGGCAGCAGGCGCACCGGAGGCGCCCGCCGGGCCCGACGTGGTGCTGACAGCCGAGAGAGCGGGCTGACGAGCGCGATGAGCCCTTCCACCTCAGTCGTCGACAAGGACGCAACCACCTGGCGGATCGGTGAGGTCGCCAAGCTGACCGGCGTCACCACCCGGACCCTGCGGTACTGGGAGCAAATGCGTCTTCTGACACCGAAGGCCCACCGGGGAGCCGGCGAGCGCGTGTACTCCGACGCCGAGATTCACCGGGCCAAGCGGATCAAAGAGCTGCAAGAGCTCCTCGGTTTCTCGCTGGCAGAGGTCGGCGTCGTGCTCGAGACCGAGGACGTCCTCGACCGCCTCCGCGATGCCTATCGCGCCGATCCGAAGCCCGCCCATCGACTGCAAGTCATTCAACGGGCGATCGAAGCCAACGATCGGCTTCTCGCCCGTCTGGACGACAAGCTGGCCCGGATCCAGGACTTCAGAGACGAACGTGGCGCCAAAGCACAACGGCTGCACCAGGTGGCCGCCGAGCTCCGAGCAGGATCAGCGACCCGAAGGAAGGAGCGACCATGACCACGCGGGCGCCAGTCGCCTACGACGCCATGATGGCCGAGAGCATGAGGATCACGAGCCGCAATGGGGACGAGGTCGAGGCCTACCTGGCCCGCCCCCTGGCGCCCG
>DASXYV010000349.1:0-6481 GCA_036502305.1 Acidimicrobiales bacterium | reverse complement strand
CAGCTGACAGCCGGCGCCGCCTGCTGCGTACTATCGAGCGGGTCCTTCCCGCCTCAGCTTTATTGGTATGAGCGTCGGACGGCCCTAGGGGCGCCCGGTGTTGTCGTCTGCGACGCTCAGCGACGTAGCCCGAGCCGGGCGATGATGCCCCGGTACCGTTCGACGTCATTTGCCATGACGTAATCGAGCAGCCGACGGCGGCGGCCGATGAGCTTCATCAGCCCTCGCCGGGTGTGGTGGTCACCCTTGTGCACCTTGAGGTGCTCGGTGAGATGGTTGATCCGCTCGCTGAGGAGGGCGATCTGCACCTCGGGTGACCCGGTGTCGCTGTCGTGGAGTCGGTGCTCGGTGATCGTGGCCGACTTGTCGGGCATGCTTCGAAGATCCTCGGATGTCGCAGAGAGCAGCCAGGGCGCGAATGCCCCGGCAGACACGACTGTAGCAGGGCCCCGCCTCAGAACGGGCCTCCCAGTATCGACCCTCGTGGGCGATCCGGCCCCCAGCAGTCGCCGCATGGACAGCAAACCGGTAGGGCCTTCCGGGCACGAGGCGGGTTCCACCTCTTGTCGAAAGCGGCGGGCGTGGGTCAGGAATTTCGACAAGAGGTGGAACCGAAGCACACCTCGCCGGGCCGCCCAGCTGGCGGGCCCGAGGGACCGGCAGCTCGGCTGGTCCGCATTTCGTCAGAATGGGGGCCGGCCGAGGGTGCCGGTCACTCACCGCCCCCGAGCCCGGCAGGTACGGTCGACGGAGTGGACGAGGGGTACCTGCGGGTGACCCGGACGTGTGCGATCCCGCTGGGCGAGCTCGAGTGGCGCTTCAGCGGTGCCGGCGGCCCTGGCGGCCAGCACGCCAACACCGCCAACACCAGGGTCGAGGTGCGCTTCGACGTCGCGTCCTCGCCATCCTTGGGCCCGCGACAGCGGGCCCGCCTCCTCGAGCGGCTCGGCCCCGTCGTGCGCGTCGTGGCATCCGACGAGCGGTCCCAGGCTCGCAATCGCCAGCTGGCCCTGCAGCGGCTGGCCACCCGGCTGGCGACGGCCCTCCGTGTCGAGCGCCGCCGCATGCCCACCGCGCCGAGCTCGGCGTCCAAGCGACGACGGCTCGAGCACAAGCGCCGCCGGGGCGAGATCAAGCGCCAGCGCCGCCCTCCGCCCCCAGAGAGCTGAGCGTCCAGCCGGCGAGCGCGGCGCGGGTGGCCTCGACGTCCTTGGCCATCTGGGCGGCCAACGCCTCGGGCGAGTCGAAGCGCTCCTCGCCCCGGAGACGGGTCACGAATCGCACCTTGACCCGCTCGCCGTAGAGGTCGCCCGAGAACTCCAACAGGTACGCCTCGAGGAGCGACGAATCGGCGTGCTCGTAGAACGTCGGACGCCGCCCCAGTGAGATGGCTGCGGCGTGAACGGAGCCGTCGGCACGCTCGAAGTGGCCGGCGTAGATCCCATCTGCGGGCAGCAGGATCTCCGGGCGCACGGCGACGTTGGCCGTGGGATAGCCGAGCACCGCCCCGCCCCGGCCGTCACCGTGCCTCACATCGCCTCGGACCTCGTGGGGCCGGCCGAGGAGGCGGGCGGCGTCCGTCACCCGACCCTCGCTCAGAAGGTTGCGGATGCGGGTCGACGACACGGCCTCGCCAGGGTCCGTTGACCCGTCGCCAGTCTCATCGACCAGGCCGAGACCAACCACCTCGAAGCCGCGCTCCTCCCCCATCTGGGAGAGGAGGGCCACGTTGCCACGGCGCCCGTAGCCGAAATGGAAGTCCTGGCCGACGACGATCACCCGCGCCCGCAGGCAACCGACCAACACCTCCTCGACGAAGTCCTCTGCTGACTCGCGCGACCGGCTCTCGTCGAAGGCGATCACGACGACGTGGTCGACACCGGCGTCGGCCAGCAGCTCGACCTTCTGGTCCAGATCCGTGAGCAGGAGCGGGGCGGAGTCGGGACGAACGACCGTCGCCGGGTGCCGGTCGAAGGTCACCACCGCGGTGGACAGGCCGAGACGCTGCGCCCGCTGGCGTACCTCGGCGATCACCCGACGGTGACCCAGGTGGACACCGTCATAGGCGCCGATGGTGACGGCGCTGCCCTGCTCGGGCCGCGGGCACTGCCCCAGGTCGTCGATGACCTCCATCGGATCTGAGGCTACTGGCTCGTAACCAGCACGACGGCGGGCTTCAAGCATGTGTCGTCGCCCTGCTCGTAGACAGCCAGCAGCCGCTGCCGGTCGTCGACCACTGCCCACGGCCCCTCACCGACGGCGCCCACGTCCGCCCGCTCGACCCGCACCCCGTGCCCTACGGCCCGAGCCACGGCGTCGTCGACCCGCAGGCGCGAATAGTCCCGCATGGCCTCGCCAGGGCTGAGCACCGAGGCGCCCGCCGAGTCGGGCGAGAGGTCGTCCAGACGCCGGGCCTCGGCCAGGGTGAAGGAGCCGATGGCCCGCCGACGCAGCCGCCGGAGATGGGCGCCGCCACCCAGGGCGGACCCGAGATCGGCGGCCAGCGACCGCACGTAGGTGCCCGAGGAGCAGTCCACCTCGATGGCGAAGACACCCGGCTCGTCGGTGGGCTCGACGTCGAAGCGGGAGACCGTGACCGGGCGGGCGCTCCGTTCGACCTCCACGCCCTCCCGGGCCAGCTGGTAGAGGCGCCGTCCCGCCACCTTTCGGGCCGACACCATGGGAGGCGTCTGCATGATCTCGCCCGTGAGGGTGCGCGTCGCCTGGCGAGCCTGGTCGACGGTCACTCCCCCCATGTCGAACCGCTCGACGACGTCTCCCTGGTCGTCGAGGGTGGTCGTCGTCGCGCCCAGCACGACCTCGCCGGCGTAGGACTTGGACAGGGCGCCCATGAAGCGCGTCAGGCGGGTGACCCGGCCCAGCGCCACCAGCAGGATGCCGGTGGCTGCGGGGTCGAGGGTCCCGGCGTGACCGATCCGACGCTGGCCGAGGAGCCGCCGGCAGCGGGCCACCACGTCGTGGGAGGTCCAGCCCGGATCCTTGTCGACCACGAGCAGGCCGTCAGCCGGCCCGGGAGGCCGGCTCGGGGTGTCAGCCGGCCCGGGAGCGTGCCGATCAGCCTCCGGCATCGGCTCCCGCGCCCGGACGGTCGAGCCGGCGGAGGATCTCCTCGACCCGCTCGCCCTCGGCCACCGCGGGGTCGGCGCTGAAGGTCAGCTGGGGCGTGCGCTTGAGGCGGACCTGGCGGCCGATCGCCGCCTGAAGCCGGACACGCTGCTGCTCGAGACCCTCGCGGGCCGCGTCGCCAAGCGAGCTCAGGAACACCGTGGCGTGGCGAAGGTCGGGCTCGCTCACCACCGCGGTGACCGTGACGAGCAACAACCGCTCGTCGTAGTCGGACAGGCGCTCGATCTCGCCCGCCACCACCTCCCTCAGGACCTCGTTCACCCTCGCCGTCCGGGGAAATCGTGGACGGTTCCCCTTGCTGCCTCGACGATCGGCCACCATCACCACCCCCTATGCCCGGTCCAACCAGTGGCGCTCGGCACCCAGCACCTCGACGTCAGGGTTGGACCAGATGAAGCGCTCCACCTGGTCGAGCACGTCGTCCACGTGGCCGACACTCGCTGCCACCGCCGCCAGCCCCAGCCCGGCCCGCTGCCACCGGTCCTGGTGGGCCACCTCCGCCGCGGCCACGGAGTACCGCTGGCGGGCACCCTCGAGGATCGGCTTGACGACGGCCCGCTTGGTCTTGAGCGAGCGGCTGTAGGGCAGGTGGAGGTCGACCTCCAGAACGCCTACGTGCGTGGAATCTCCCGCTCTTCGAACGTCTCGATGATGTCGCCCTCCTTCAAGTCCTGGAAGTCGGACAGACCGATGCCGCACTCGAAGCCCGACTGGACCTCTCGTGCATCGTCCTTGAAGCGCCGCAGCGACGAGATCGCGCCCTTCCAGATGACGGCGCCCTCGCGCAGGAAGCGAACCTTGGAACCGCGAGTGATGACGCCGTTGCGCACGTAACAGCCGGCCACGGCCCCCACACGCGGTACCCGGAAGACCGCCCGGACCTCTGCGTCTCCGGTGACGACCTCCTCGAACTCGGGAGCCAGCATCCCGACGATGGCGGCCTCGATCTCCTCCAGCACCTTGTAGATGATCTCGTAGGTGCGGATCTCGACGTTCTGGGTCTCGGCCATCTCCCTGGCCCGACGATCAGGTCGCACGTTGAACCCGATGATCGTCGCAGTCGACGCCGCTGCCAGCTGGACGTCGTTCTCGGTGATGCCGCCAACGGCACGGTGCACGAAGCTCAGCTTGACCTCGTCGCGCTCCAGCTTCCGCAGGCTCTCGGTCAGCGCCTCCAGGGAGCCCTGGACGTCGGCCTTGAGGATGAGGTTGAGGGTGGCCGTCTCGCCCCGCTGGATCTGCTCGAAGACGTCCTCGAGCTTGGCTCCCGGCGATGCCGACGGCGTGGGGGTATACCCGGCGGACCGGATGCGCTGCTCGCGGGCCTCACCGATGGTGCGAGCGGTGCCCTGATCGGACGTCACCCGCAGCTCGTCACCGGCGCTGGGCACCTCGGAGAAGCCCAGGACCTCGACCGGCGTGGAGGGCGTGGCTTCCTTGATGTTGTCTCCGCGGTCGTCCACCAGCGCCTTCACCCGTCCCCAGGCGGCGCCCGCGACCATGGGATCGCCGACCCGCAGGGTGCCCTTCTGGACGATGGCGGTGGCCACCGGGCCTCGGCCGACATCGAGATTGGCCTCCAGGACCACCCCGCGTGCCCGCCCCTCCGGGTTGGCCGTGAGCTCCTGGACCTCGGACAGGACCAGGAGCTGCTCGAGCAGCTCGTCGATGCCGACGTTCTGCAGGGCGGACAGCTCGACCATGATGGTGTCGCCACCCCAGCGCTCGGGCACCAGGCCCTGGTCCGACAGCTGCTGCATGACCCGGTTGGGATCGGCGTCCTCGCGGTCGATCTTGTTGATGGCCACCATGATGGGCACGTCGGCGGCCCGAGCGTGGTTGAGCGCCTCGATCGTCTGCGGCATCACGCCGTCGTCGGCCGCAACGACAAGGACGACGATGTCGGTGACCTCGGCCCCGCGGGCTCGCATGGCCGTGAACGCCTCGTGGCCCGGCGTGTCGATGAAAGTGATGAGGCGCCCATCCTTGTCCGCCTGGTAGGCGCCGATGTGCTGGGTGATGCCACCGGCCTCGCCGGCCACCACGTTCGTCTCGCGGATGCGGTCGAGAAGCTTGGTCTTGCCGTGGTCGACGTGGCCCATCACGGTGATCACCGGCGGCCGCGGACGCTGGAGAGCAGGATCCTCTTCCTCGTCGGCCTCGAAGTACTTGGCCTGGAGGGCGGCCTCCTGCTCCTCGCCTGCGTCGACGAGGCGCACGGTGGCCCCGATCTCGGCCGCGAACAGCTCGATCATGTCGTCGGTCAGCGACTGGGTGGCCGTGACCATCTCGCCCTGGAGCAGGAGGAAGCGCACGACGTCGCCCGCCGAGCGGTTGAGCTTGGGCCCGATGTCCTGGGCGGTGGAGCCCCGCTCGACGACCACCTCGTCCTCGGGCACTGGGGCGTTGGATGGCGTGTAGGTCGTCAGCTGGGTCGGCTCGAGCTCCTCCAGGTTGCGGCGACGGCGCCGGGGTCGGCGCGGCGGCGGCCGGCCGCGACCACCGGGACCACCCCGTCCGCCCGGAGGCGGTGCTCCTCCCATGGGACCGCGTCCGAGACCACCGCCGGGCCCTCCGCTCGGACGGCCGCCACCGTAGCCACCGCCCGGCCGGGGGCCGCCGTACCCACCACCGGGGCGGCCCGTGCCCGTGCCACTCGGTCGGCCGGCACCCGGGCGACCGGCACCAGCAGGCGGACGAGACCCGCCCGGCGCGCTCCGTCCGCCGACCCCTGGGGGCGGAGGGATCGGGCGGCCGGTGGACGATCGAGGAGGACCGCCGGGCGGCGGGGGGATGGGACGACCGGTGCTGGGGCTGACCGGCGGGCGACCGCCGCCACCAGTCGGAGGAGCGGGTCGCCCGCCGGGGCCGCCCGGAGACCGGCGTGGCGCGGGCTCGCCCGCCGGCGGTGCCGCGGGCGGTCGGCCGGCGCCCCCGCGGGCGCTCGGCCCGGGCTCGCTCTGACGAGGTCGCCCGGCGGAGGGCGCGTCAAGGGAGGGCCCGGAAGCAGGACGGCGGTCCGTCGGGCCTCTCGGGGTGGCCCGGTCCGGCGCTCTCGCCGCCTCGGTCGGGCTGGCGCCCGCGTCGGCAGCCGCCGCTGGGGCGCTGGCCGCTGGGGGGCTGGCCGCTGGGTCGCGGATCTCTGTCGGCGGCCTCGGGCTCGGTGCGGCCGCGGCCGGAGCGCCGACGTCAGGGTCGCGGGCAGGGGCCGGACGAATGGGCTCGGTGGGCTCGGCCGTGGGCCGCGAGCTCGTGACTCGGGCGGGGCGGCCAGCGGCGTCCTCGGACCGGGTGGCGCGGGTGCCAGCGCCGGCGGTCGGCGGGGCGGCCCGCG
>DASXYV010000348.1:0-1732 GCA_036502305.1 Acidimicrobiales bacterium | reverse complement strand
GAGTACAAGCGCCGCAAGATGCCCCCCGGGGTGCGCATCACGGCCAAGGCGTTCGGTAAGGATCGGCGCATGCCCATCACCAACCGGTACCGCTCGCACGTGGACCGCCCGGCGGAGTCGAGCGCCGGTGCCTGAGAGCCTCGACCCACTGGATCCCGGTTGGGATGCCCCGGTCCCGCTCGACGACGGCGATGCCACCGCATCGGCCCCCCGATCGCTCCCCGGGTTCGTTACCGCCTCGTTGGTCGGCGGGTACCGCTGGATCGAGCAGCGACTCTTCGAGCTGCTGGGCGGCTGGGCCGCCGAGGCCACGAGCCCGGAGCTCCGGGTGCACCTCGATGCCCAGAGTGCCCGGCACGCCTGGCACGCCTCGTTGTGGGCCGACCGACTTCCGGTGCGGGACGGGGTGTCGGCCGACGAGCTGACCGTCGCCCCGGCCGTCGCCGCCTGGGTCCTCGCTGTCCTCGATGGGTCCCGCTCGGAGCCGACGCCGCTCATGGCCGGCCTCTACCGCGTCGTGCTGCCCCGCCTGGTCACCGGCTACACCCGCCATCTCGAGGACAGCGCGCCGGTCAGCGACGCCCCGGTGATCCGGGCCCTGCACCTGGTCCTGACCGACGAGATCGAGGACTGGCACGCCGGCGAGCGATTGGTGCAGCGCCTCCTCACCCGGCCCGACGACGTGGCCGCAGTCTCCGCTCTGCACCTGAAGCTCGAATCGGCGCTGGTGGAGGCCGGTACCGGCGCAGGATTGACCGGATGGCCGGTCTGACCGCGAGGTGGGCGCCCGTCGCCCGTTGTCCGCGGCGGGGGCCTTGACGGGTCCAGTACAGTTTTCAGTGAACACGGATTGCGCCGCCACAGGCGCCTCAGCTCGATCCCTCCCCCTTCCGGGAGACGCCCAGCTGTCGTTCGGCCGGAGCTCTGACCAGGGGGGTCAGACGAAAGATTCGGTGAAGCTTGGCTAAGGAGCGCCTCGAGCGAGATGAGGAGGACCTGGTCAGGCTGTACTTGACCGACATCGGGCAGTACCCGCTCCTGACCAAGGACGACGAGGTCTCGTTGTCCCAGGTCATCGAAGCGGGCCGGGAAGCGGAGGAGATCCTGGCCTCGCCGCCGAAGGGGCTCACCCCGGCGAGGCGCCGGGAGCTCCGGCGGACCACCCTCCGGGGCGAGCAGGCGGTGCAGACCTTCGTGCAGTCCAACCTCCGCCTGGTGGTCTCGATCGCCAAGAAGTACCAGGCCTCGGGGCTCCCCCTGCTCGACCTGATCCAAGAGGGGAACCTCGGGCTCATGCACGCGGTGGAGAAGTTCGACTGGCGCAAGGGCTTCAAGTTCTCCACCTACGCCACCTGGTGGATCCGTCAGGCCATTACCAGGGGCATCGCCAACACCGGGCGAACCATCCGGCTCCCGGTGCACGCCGGTGACACCTTGGCCCGGGTGCAAAAGGCCCAGGCCCGGCTGGAGCTCAGGTTCGGCCGGCCGGCGACGCTGGTCGAGCTGGGCCAGGAGGTCGAGCTGCCCGAGGACAAGCTGGTCGAAGCGCTCCGGTTCCGAGCCGAACCGCTGTCCCTGTCCGAGCCGCTCCGCGAGGACGGCGACGCCGAGCTGGGCGACGTGGTCGAGGATCGCTCGGTCGAGTCCCCCTTCGAGATGGCCGCGGTGGGGTTGCTCCCCGAGGAGATCGGGCGATTGCTCGCCCCTCTGGACGAGCGGGAGCGTGAGATTC
>DASXYV010000347.1:0-8808 GCA_036502305.1 Acidimicrobiales bacterium | reverse complement strand
CGGGCACACGTCCAGGGCCATCTGGATGTCGGCGCCGAGGAGGCTCTGCACGGTCACTGCGTTCTCGGGCGTCAGGCGGTGGCTCGAGCCGTCGTAGGTGGAACGGAACGTCACCCCGTCGTCGTCCACCCTCGCCGCCAGCGACAGCACCTGGTAGCCGCCCGAGTCGGTGAGCACGTGGCCGCTCCAGGCCGCGAAGCGGTGGATGCCGCCCATCTCGGCGACGACGTCGGCGCCCGGGCGCAGCATCAGGTGGTAGGTGTTTGCCAGGGTCACTTCCACCCCGAGCGTCTCGAGGTCGGCGCTGGAGAGACCCTTCACGCTGCCGCGGGTCCCGACGGGCATGAAGCATGGTGTCGTGAAGCGCCCGCGCGGGGTCTCCACCGACCCGGTGCGGGCGGTCCCGTCCGTGGCTGCCACCGCGAAGCGCAGCGTCACTGGCCGGTCCTGCCCACGAGCATGGCGTCGCCGAAGGACAGGAAGCGATAGCCCTCGGCGAGGGCGAGCTCGTAGAGCGTTCGCCACCGCTCACCGCAGAAGGCGTCGACCAGCAGGAGGAGCGACGACCGTGGGAGGTGGAAGTTGGTCAGCAGGACGTCCACCACCCGGAACGGGAACCGGCTGTGGATGAACAGCGACGTGCGCCCGCACAGCTCCCCGGTGGCGGCCGCCGACTCGAGGGCCCGGACCGTCGTCGTGCCCACTGCCACCACCCGCCGGGCGCGATCACAGGCCTCGAGCGTCGGAGCCGGCACCGAGTAGCGCTCGGTATGCATGCTGTGGTCCTCGACTCGGCCCGTCGTGATCGGCTGGAAGGTGTCCTGGCCGACGGCCAGGTCGACTGTCGCCAGCTCCGCTCCGCGAGCCCGACACCGCCCTACGAGCTCGGCGTCGAAGTGGAGACCGGCGGTCGGTGCCGCCACCGAGCCCGGCCGCCGGGCGAACACCGTCTGGTAGCGGTCGGGGTCGTCGAGGGGCTCGTGGATGTAGGGCGGCAGGGGAAGCTGGCCCTGGGACTCGGGGAGTGCGTCATCGAGAAGGCGCACGATCCGACGCCCATCACCACCTTGGCTCCCGTCGTGCCCGCCGTGCCCGCCCCGCCTGCCGACCGGCGGCCCGCGGACCTCGGCCGCGGGCGACCCGCCGGCGAACAGCGTTGTCCCCGGCGTGACCCGGCGGCCCGGTCGGACCAAGGCCTCCCAACAGCCGGCTCCGCCGGCGGCCGGCTCGAGGAGGAGGAGCTCCACAGCTCCTCCCGTGGCCTTGCGCAGCTTCAGGCGGGCAGGGATCACCCGGCTCTCGTTCACCACGAGGAGATCTCCCGGCTCCAGGACCGCCGGCAGGTCGGCGACCGTGAGATGGCGCGGTGGCGCTTCGTCGTCCAGGGCCACCAGCATCCGGGCATCCGACCGCCGCCGGGCGGGCCGCTGCGCGATGGCCGCGGCGGGCAGGTCGTAGTCGAACCGGTCCAGCTCCACGCCACGAGCGTAGGGGCGCCACCGCGTCCAGGCCGGCAGGCCGGCACCGGCGGCGCCCTACTCGAACAGGCCCTCGGCGGTGGGCGGGCTAGCCAGACCCAGGTGCCTCCACGCCGCCGGCGCTGGTACCCGGCCGCGGGCGGTGCGCATCAGCAGCCCCCGCTGCAGGAGGAAGGGCTCGTACACATCCTCGACCGTCTCGGGCTCCTCGCCCACGCTGACCGCCAGCGTGCTGAGCCCCACGGGCCGGCCCCCGAAGCGGCGGCACAGCGCCTCGAGGATCGACCGGTCCACCTTGTCCAGGCCCAGATGGTCGACCCCGAACAGCTCGAGTCCCTCCGATGCCGACTCCCGGGTGACGATCCCCTCACCCCGGACCTCGACGAAGTCCCGGACCCGCCGGAGCAGCCGATTGGCGATGCGGGGCGTGCCCCGCGATCGGCCAGCGATCTCCTCGGCGCCGCCCCGGTCTATCTCCACCCCGAGGATGTGCGCCGTCCGTCCGATGATGGTCTCGAGCTCGCCCGCGTTGTAGTAGTCGAGCCGGGCGACGAAGCCGAACCGCTCGCGCAGGGGGCCGGTTACCAGCCCCGTCCTTGTGGTCGCGCCGACCAGCGTGAAGCGCGGCAGGTCGAGGCGGATCGAGCGGGCAGTCGGCCCCTTGCCGATCACGATGTCGAGCTGAAAGTCCTCCATCGCCGGGTACAGGATCTCCTCCACCGCCCGCGCCAACCGGTGGATCTCGTCGATGAAGAGGACGTCGCCTTCGGCCAGGTCGGTGAGGATGGCCGCCAGATCGCCGCCACGGACCAGCGCCGGACCGGAGGTGATCCGCAGCCCAGCCCCCATCTCGTTGGCCGCGATGCCGGCCAACGTCGTCTTCCCGAGCCCCGGGGGCCCGGCGAAGAGCAGATGGTCCACGGCCTCGCGCCGCCGCCGGGCCGCTTCGAGCACGATCTCGAGATGCTCCTTCAGCTGGGACTGGCCGACGAACTCGACCAGGTACCGGGGGCGGAGCCCGACCTCCTCGGCGGCTTCCACCGGGGCCGCCGCCGGGTCGACGGCGCGGGTCCCGTCGGTGCCATCGTCGGTGCCGGCGTCCCCGTGCACCTGGCCCGCCTGGCCGTCGGCACTCACCACGTCCCGGCGCCGGCTCACGGTGCGGCCGCCAGCTCACGGAGGGCCGCCCGCAACACCTCCTCGGTCGCACCCTCCGCGGGCACCGACTGCAGCACCTGTCGCACCTCCTCGGGACCGTAACCCAGTCCGGCCAGCGCGGCGCGGACCTCGGCGCGTACCCCCGCGCCGCCCCGAGTCGCGGTCGTGGGCTCGGTGCCGAGGTCGGGCACGTCGAGGCGAGCCTTGAGCTCGATCAGCAGGCGAGCGGCGGTCTTGCGGCCGACGCCCGGGACGAGCACCAGGGCGTCGATGTCGTCCGCCAGCACCGCCCGCTGCAACGACGCAGGCGAGTGGGCGGACAGGATGGCGAGCGCCAGCGAGGGTCCCACGCCATGGGCACCGACCAGGGCCTCGAAGCAACGACGTTGCTCGCGAGTGGCAAACCCGTACAGCACGATGGCGTCCTCGCGCACGTGGGTGTGCACGTGCAGAAAGGCCGGGGCGCCGAGCTCCAACGGGACGAGCGTGGACGTCGGGACGGTGACGCGGTAACCCACGCCGCCCACCTCGATGAGCACCTCACCCTCCTCGCCGCGGTCGATCACCACGCCGCGCAGGGAGCCGATCACGCTGGACCTCCTTTGGTGGCGGCGGCATCGATCCGCCGGGCCCGGGGGGCGACGGTGAGGTGGCAGATGGCCAGGGCCAGAGCGTCGGCGACGTCGCTCGGCGCCGGCGGGTCCGGGAGCCCCAGCAGGACGGCAACCATGCGCTGCACCTGCTCCTTGGTCGCCGATCCGTAGCCGGTCACCGCCTGCTTGACCTCGTTCGCCGTGTACTGGGCGACGGCGCACCCCGCCTCGGCCGCCGCCACCAGGGCGAGGCCGCTGGCCTGCCCGACGGACATGGCCGTGCGGGCGTTGGTCTGGAAGAACACCCGCTCGACGGCGACCGCGGCCGGCGACAGCTCGGCGATCAGCAGGCGCAGCTCACGGGCCAGATCTGCCAGCCGCTCGGGCAGAGGCGCTGCTGCCTCGGTGGTGATGACGCCGGCGACGACCGTCGACAGCTCGACCCCGCCGCCGGCTACGCACCCGTAACCGCACGTCGACACCCCAGGATCGATCCCGAGCACGAACACTCGTTCGAGCCTACTTGAGCCCACGCCCGACAACGCGGATCGTGCCCGGATCGCTCGGGCGGAGGCGCCTTCCCCGATGATCGTTTCGCGGTCAAACTATGCTTGGCGGTAACGTATGGGGCATGGGGGCTCGGGCTGCCGACCGCAAGCGGGTCACCCAGCCACTCATCACCGGCGTGCCCGCTGAGCTCGCGCAACACACGGGGTTCCTCCTGTCCAAGCTCGGCCTGGCCACCAGCCGCCGCTTCGCCCAGGAGATGGAGCCCCTCGGTCTCGTGCCCCGCCAGTTCGCCGTGATCACGGTGCTCGGCGCCCACGACGGCGTCGCGCAGCAGGAGCTGGCCGACCGGCTGCGGATCCACCCGAGCTCCATGGTCGCGGTCATCGACGACTGCGAGTCGGCCGGCCTCCTGGAGCGCCGGCGGGACCCGGCCGACCGTCGCCGCTACGCCATCCACCTGACCGCCAAGGGTCGTTCACTGCGGACCCGAGCCCACCAGGCGGCGGCGGCCCTGAGGGAGGAGATGTTCGCCGAGCTCGACGAGCCCGAGCGGAGGACGCTGCACGACCTGCTCCTGCGGCTCGCCACCGCCGGCCCCCTCTCGGACCTCGGCGCTCATGCGGCCGTCGCCCCCGGCGGCTAGGCCTCGACGAGCTCCAGGATGGTGTCCGGGATGTCGAAGTTGGAGTAGACGTTCTGCACGTCGTCGTCCTCCTCGAGGCCATCGATCACCCGCAGCACCCGCCGGGCGTCGGATTCGGTGCCGAGTGGGACCGTCGTGGTGGGCAGCATGGTGAGATCGGCGGAGTCGTAGGCGAACCCGGCCTCCTCCAGGGCGGCTCGCAGGCGCCCCAGCTCCGTCGGGGGACAGGTGATCTGCCAGGTATCGCCCTCGTCGGAGAGGTCCTCCGCCCCCGCCTCGAGCGCCACGAGCATAAGGTCGTCCTCGGCGACCGTCCTCGGCATGATCACCACGCCCTTGCGCTCGAACTGCCACGACACCGCACCGGGCTCGGCCATTGAGCCCCCGTTGCGGGTGAAGGTGCTACGGACGTCGGCGCCGGTGCGGTTGCGGTTGTCGGTCAGGCACTCGACGATGACCGCCACGCCGCCCGGCGCATAGCCCTCGTAGGTCACCGACTCGTAGCGGACGCCTTCGAGCTCACCGGTTCCGCGCTTGATCGCCCGCTCGATGGTGTCGGTCGGCACCGACGCGTCCCTCGCCTTGCCGAACATGGTCCGCAGCGTCGCATTGGTGTTGACGTCGCCCCCGCCTTCCCTCGCCGCCACCTCGACCTGGCGGAGGATCTTGGCGAACAGCTTCCCCCGCGCCTTGTCCTGGGCGCCCTTGCGGTGCTTGATCGTCGCCCACTTCGAATGACCGGACATGGCAACCCTCCTACTCGGCCCGACGACCGGCGCGGGAAGCGACGCTCGACAAGAAGAGCTCGTGCAGGCGCCAGTCGCCCGCCAGCTCGGGATGGAACGCGGCAACCAGCACGCTCCCGTGACGGCACACGACCGGCTGTGTCTCCGGGCCCGCCGGCTGGGTTCTCGGGCCGGCCTCGCGGGCCGGCCTTGCCACGCTGGCCAGCACCTCGACGCCGGGCCCGGTGCGCTCCACCACGGGAGCGCGGATGAAGACCGCTCGCATCGGCCCGCCCGTCACCTGGCGCACCTCGAGGTCGCTCTCGAAGGACTCGACCTGACGGCCGAAGGCGTTTCTGCGGACCGACAGGTCGATGGCCCCGAAGCAGCGCTGGTCGCCCCGCCCGTCGAGGACCTCCGTCGCCAGGAGGATCATCCCGGCGCAGGTGCCGAAGGCCGGCATGCCCTCCGCCAGCCGGTCGGCGATGGGAGCGAAGAGGCCCGACGAGTCCAGCAGCATCGACATCGTGGTCGACTCCCCACCGGGCAGGATCAGTGCGTCGATACCCGCAAGCTCCTGGGGAGACCGGACCTCGATCGGGTCCGCTCCGAGATCAGCCAGGACCCCGGCGTGCTCCCGGACGTCGCCCTGCAGCGCGAGGATGCCGACCTTCACCTGGCGGCACCCGTTCGTTCATTGCTCACCAGCCTCGCTCGGACAGCCGCACCTCGAGGCCGTCGATCTCGCTGCCGGGCATGGGCTCGCCGAGATTGCGGCTGACCTTGGCCAGGATGTCAGGTCGGCGGAAATGCGTCGTCGCCTCCACGATCGCCCGGGCCCGGCGGGCGGGGTCCGCGCTCTTGAAGATTCCCGACCCCACGAACACGGCCTCAGCACCCAGCTGCATGACCAGCGCGGCGTCGGCCGGAGTCGCCAGCCCGCCGGCACAGAAGAGCGGCACGGGAAGCCGTCCCGTCTCCGCGATCTCCTGCACCAGAGCGACGGGAGCCTGGAGCTGCTTGGCCCACCCGTACAGCTCGGCCGAGTCGGCCTGGGTGATGCGGCGGACGTCGCCGAGGATGGACCGTAGATGGCGCACGGCCTCGACGACGTTGCCCGTCCCCGCCTCGCCCTTCGAGCGGATGAGTGCGGCCCCCTCCGAGATCCGGCGCAGTGCCTCCCCGAGGTTCGTCGCGCCACAGACGAAGGGCACCGAGAACGCCCACTTGTCGACGTGGTGAGCCTCGTCGGCCGGTGTCAGCACCTCGCTCTCGTCCACGTAGTCGACGCCGAGCGCCTCGAGGATCTGCGCCTCGACGAAGTGGCCGATGCGCGCCTTGGCCATCACCGGGATGGTGACGGCGCCCTGGATGGCCTCGACGAGCCCAGGATCGCTCATGCGGGCGACCCCTCCGTCACGGCGGATGTCGGCCGGAACCCGCTCGAGCGCCATGACAGAGACGGCGCCGGCGCTCTCTGCCACCTTGGCCTGCTCGGCATCGACGACATCCATGATGACGCCGCCCCGCAGCATCTCCGCCAGGCCGCGCTTCACCCGACTGGTCGCTCTCACTCGCGAGTCATCGGCGCCCTGCCCCGTGGATGGCCCGCTCACTGGTGCGTTTTCGCCCACGCAACCAAGTGTACTGGCCGTCCTCCCGCTCAGAGCTCCCGCAGCGCCTGGAGGCGCTCGTCGAGCGAGCTCCCCTGACTGCGGATCCAGAGGTGAGCGGTCGCCCTGGCCCGTGCCCGCTGGGAGTGGCCCGCCCCGCGGGGGCCGGCCGCGATCTTCTCCAACGCCGCGATCAGCCCCGGCGGATACCGGGTCAAGGCGACGGCGGCGAGGTCGGCGAGCGGCTCGCGCTGGTCCCCTGCGCCCCAGAACGGCAGGCGAGCAGCCGGAGCGAACAGGACAGCCACCGCGCCCAGGGACGTGACGGCCACGGTGCCTGGGAGGACGTCATGGGCCTTGACGTGGCTGAGCTCGTGGGCCAGCACGGCCTCCAGCTCGATCGGCCCCAGCGACGACACGAGACCGCTCGTGACCACGATGGTCGTTCGGCGTGGGTGGTGCCCGACCGTCAGCGCGTTGGGGACGTCGTCGTCGACCACGCGCAGCGTCGGCTTCGGGATCCCGGACGCCGCGCACAGCCCGTCGATGAGATTGTGCAGCCTCGGCTCCTCGTCGACTCCCGCCACCCGGGCGCCCGTCAGACGGACGGCTGCCGCCGCTCCTCCCCACCACGCAACCGACCCGGCGACCGCACCGGCGACGGCGCCCACGACGAGACCGACGACCACCGACACAAGCACGCCGGCGATCCCCACGCCGGCCGCGAAGACGACGAGCGCCGGCAACGCGGCGAGAAGCAGTGCTCGCCTGTGGTTGGCGGCGATCTCAGCCCCGCCCGGCGCGTCGGACCCGCTCGGCGGCCTTCTCGACAGCGTCGCTCCCTGGCCCTTCATCGACCCGGCATGGCCCGGCCGCCGTACCGACGGCCTCGGGCGTCGGCACGGCGCGGTTGGCGCGCGATGTTGGCGTAGATCTCCACGTACCGCTCGGCCAGGCGGTCCATGGCGAAATCGCCGGCCCGCGCCTCGCCAGCGACGGCCAGCCGCTCCCCGAGCCCGCGATCCTCCAGGGCGCGGCGCAGCGCATCGGCCAGCGCATCCACGTCGCCGGGAGGCACCAGCATGGCGTCGCGACCACCACCGGTGACCTTGCGGTAGGCGGGTAGGTCGCTCGCCACGATTGCCGTGTGCGCCGCCATCGCCTCCAGCAGCACGACTCCGAAGGACTCCCCGTGCAGCGAAGGTGCGCAGAAGACCTCGGCGCCCCGTAGCCGGGCGGCCACCTCCGAGTCGCCGATCCGGCCCAGCCACTCGATCCGCGTGTCGTCGATCGTCCGCTGGCGCAGCTCGGCGGTCTGTGGCCCCTCACCCACCATCCACAGTCGAGTGTCGGGCGGCAGCCGGCTGAAGGCCGCGAGCAGGGTCTCGACTCCCTTGCGGGGCTCGTGGCGGCCGATGAAGACGATCGTGGGACCAGCCGTCGGCCACGCCGTGGCCTTGGCGAACCGCTCGGTCTCGATGCCGTTGAACACCGGCTCGTAGACGCCACCGAGCGCAGCATGCGCCGTCGCCTGGGCGTCCGCCGACACCGCGCAGCGCCAGGCCAGATAGCCCGCGGCGGTCCGGACCAGCGGACGGAGGACCGAGTACGCCAAGCTGCCCCCGGAGCGGTGGAACGTCCCGACCATGGGCCGGTCGGAGTAGAGCAGGGTCGTCAGGGACGGACCCGGGGCGAGCGGCTCGTGCAGGTGCACCACGTCGAAGTCCTCGTCGCGCAGCGTCCGAATCGTTCGCAGGGCGCAGGGCAGGTCGGGCGCCAGCGGCGCCACCGAGCCGTTGCCGGCCAGCGGGATCGACCGGCCGAGCGGCGCCACCCCGCCATCGGGCGGGGGCCCATCGCATGGCGCCATGACCCGGACCTGGTGGCCCTGCGATCGCAGGGCACGAGCCAGACCCAGCACCTGGCCCTGCACACCACCTGGGATCGTCAAGCTGTACGGGCACACCTGGGCGACGCGCACGGATCAACGGTAGCCCCGGGCCACCAGGGCCGTTGCAGCCGACATTGCTGCCGCCCGCGGGAACCCCCGGTGAACAGGAGCTTTCGGCTCGGTGAACCATCCCGGCT
>DASXYV010000346.1:0-9180 GCA_036502305.1 Acidimicrobiales bacterium | reverse complement strand
GAAAGGCATCGTCGATTGCCCGCCTACGCGCCGCCGCCGCACTGTCGATGGCGTCGCTCAGTAGTCCGATCTGCTCTGCCGTCAGGCCGCGGAAGGCGGACAAGCTCGCCGCCGGCCGCCCGAGCTTGGCAGCCAGCTGATCCGAGTCAAGGGCTCTCATCGCCGCCGTCCATTCCCTCGGCCACGATGCCCGGGCCCGTGGGGGTGAGTCGCACGGGTCGGGGTGTCCATCCCGGCTCCTCGACGGGGGGACCGTTGAGCAGACACCCAAAGCCGGCTGCCGGCGCACACGCCCGCCGGGGCCCTCGGATGGTCACGAAGGAGATCAGCCCGGCGGAGGCGCAGAGCCCGGCGCAGATGTACATGGCCACCTGGTAGCCGGAGGAGAAGCTGACGGCATTGATGGCGGAGCCAGCAGTGCTGATACCCGCGAGGGCCGGGATGATCGCCACGGCGGCGAGCGAGGCGAACCGGGCGACGTCGTTGTTGACCGCCGACGCGACTCCCGCCCGATCCGACTCGACCGCACCGAGCGCGGTGGTGGTCAGGGCGGGAACCGTCAGCGTCATCCCGAGGCCGAGGACGATGGCGGCGGGCAACACGCTGGACGCGTAGCTGGCACCGGGCACGACGCGTGCGAACATGGCCATACCGACGCCTGCGACCAACGGTCCGACCGTCATGGGGATCCTCGGTCCGACCTGGGTGGCCAGCTTGCCCGAGCGCGATGACAGGGCAAGAAGGATCAGCGTCAGGGGTAGGAGCGCCAGACCCGCCGACAGCGCCGAGTAGTGGAGCACCTGCTGGAGCTGCAACACACCGAGGAAGGTGACCGTGCCGAACGCCGCGTAGATGGCGAAGGTGGCCTCGTTGGCGCCGGCGAAGATCCGCGAGCGGAAGATCGACAGCGGCAGGAGTGGGTCGCGGGCGCGGCTCTCGTTGATCAGGAAGGCGACGAGCAGGAGGCCGCCCGCCCCGATCACGGCGAGGGTCGTCGCTGAGGTCCAGCCTCGAGCCGGACCCTCGATCAACGAATAGGTCACCCCGCCGAGGCCGAGCACGGCCAGCGCCGGGCCCTGGATGTCGAGTGGGCCATGGACCCCGCCCTTCGAGGACTCGGGGACGTGGCGGCTCGCCACCCAGACGGCCAGCGCGACCAACGGGAGGTTGATCAGGAATACCAGCCTCCAGGTCAACAGGGTCACGAGCACTCCGCCCAGGAGGGGGCCGATGGCTCCGAAGACCCCACCGAGTCCTGACCACGCCCCGATCGCCCGGCCCCGGTCGTCGGGGCGGAAGCTCGCCTCGATGATGGCCAGGCTGCCCGGCGTGAGCAGTGCGCCGCCGATGCCCTGGATGGCCCGGGCCACGATCAGGAACGGGGCCGAGGGAGCGATCCCGCACACCAGGGACGCGATGGCGAACCAGATGAGGCCGATCACGAACAGCCGCCGCCGCCCGTAGCGGTCGCCCAGCGCCCCGCCGAGCAGCAGGAACGCCGACAGGGTGAGCGTGTAGCCGGTGACCGTCCACTGCAGGTCGGCCAGGCCGACGCCGAAGTCCCGCCCGATGGCGGGCAAGGCGACATTCACCACGGTGGTATCTAGGAATGCGACTCCCGAGCCCAGCACGGTCGCCAGGAGCACCCAGCGCCCGGTGGAGCTGGAGAAGGACAGTCCGCCAGTGCCTGTCGTGGTCTCGCTCACCGCCACCCCCGTCGGTCGCCGGATCAGCGCACCCGCGACTCTATTGGTGACTCGAGCCTCAGACCCCCGACCACCGGTACTGGGGGCCCGCCGCACAGCTCGTGCTGAGGAGGCGGGCTCCGGGCCGGACGGCGCCGGCCGCGCGGCGGGTTGCGGCCTCGTGGGGTCCGCCTGCCCGGACGGTCGGTCCCTCGGGCCGGGGGGTCTCTGGGCGCGGCTGGCGTTGGGCCGCGAGCGCGTGGACGGCGTGTGGCTCGCCCGCGGCGGCCGCCTCCCGGTACCACGCCGCCGCCTCTTTGACCTCGCCCCGACCGGCCAGGAGCCCGGCCAGGTTCGTCATCGCCGGCGGCTGCCCCGCTCCTGCCGCCCGTCGGTACCACCCCTCGGCGGCGGCCGCGTCTCGCCCCTCTACCACGGCGCCCAGGTTGTTCATGGACTCAGGCGACCCCGCGTGCGCCCCTCGCCGATACCAGTCCTCGGCCTCTTCGACCTGGCCCCGGCCCACCAGTAGGACGCCGAGATTGGTCATGGCGCCCGCGCTGTTCGCCCGGGCGCCCCGGCGGTACCACTCCTCGGCCTGGGCCGTCTCGTCCCGCATCTCGAGCATCGCCCCGAGGCTGCTCATGGCGTCGGCCTGTCCAGACTCGGCCGCCCGCCGGAACCACACCTCGGCCTCCGACGTCTGCCCTCGGCGCTGGAGCAGCGCACCCAGGTTGCCCATGGCGTCGACCTCGCCGCCCTCGGCGGCCCGCTGGAACCAGACCCGCGCCTCACCGACGGCGCCCCGTCGCTGGAGAATGACGCCCAGGTTGTTCATGGCGTTGAGGTGCTCGGCCCCCGCCGCCCGGCGGTACCACCGCTCGGCGTCGGTCGCGTCGCCCCGCTGCTCCAGGCACACGCCCAGGTTGTACATGGCGTCGGTCTCACCTGCGCCGGCAGCACGCACGTACCACTCCTCGGCGTGGCCGGGGTCTTGCACCTCCGACAAGACGGCGAGGTTGTACATGGCCCGGCCGTGACCGCCCCGGGCGGCCCGCGCGAAGAGCGCCGAGGCCTCGGCGACCTCCCCCCGCTCGGCGAGAATCACCCCGAGATCGCTCAGGGCGTCCGCGTGTCCGGCCCGGGCCCGGCGCCGGCACGCCTCCTCGTCCTCGGCGACGGGCGGGGTGCCGTCGTCGACGCTGTCGTCGTCACGGCCGCGCGCCGGGTAATGGTCGGTCTGCAGCCAGCGCGACCCGATCGCCCGCGCCGCGGCCACACCGCCGACCAGCACGACGACCCGTAGCAGCCGCGATCGTCGGCCCCGTCCCCGCCCCCAGCACCGAAGTCTTCCTTCAGCGCTCATGCCACCCTCCGCGGGCACCGGCATCGTCGCTGCCAGTCTCGCGCGCAACGGCGCGGCGCCCGGGAGCCGCCCGGGAGGAATCGGCGAGTGGCGCCTGCTAGTGCAGCAAGCGCAGGTTCGGCTTGTCCGGAGCGGGGCTGCCTTCCAAGTCGTGGTTCGCCAGCTCGATCACGGCGCTCTCGAACAGGTCGTAGGCGTCAGACAGCTCCCGCAGCATCGCCTGCTGGAACCCGATCGCCTCCTGTTGGGACGCGATCACCTGGCGATCCTCGGCGACGCGCGCTTCGAGTCGGTTGATGCGCGCAGACAGCTCAGAGACCGTTCGGACCTCCATCGTCACCGTCCTTCCTGGCCTCGGCGGCCTCGCCGCCACCGCTCGCAGCTGCGAGCGGCCGAGGGGAATCACCTTACCCCGAATGGGGGAGGTGAAACCGGAATCTGGCCCCAGCCCCGCCGATGGCCACCCCGGCCGGGGGAGCGCCGAGTGGTTTACGCGCAGCCCACGGGGGCATATAGGGGCCCTACTAACGGGTCGACAAGGAGGTCGGCAGTGAGCGGGCGTTTGCGACTGGGGGTCTCTCTCACCGCGGCTTCGGCCCTGATCTTCGCCGCGTGCGGAGGAGGAGGCACCACTTCCAGCGGGACCTCGGCCAAGACCCAGGGCGGCACCGCGACCGTCAACATGGGCACGGCACCGGACTCCCTCGACCCGCAATCCGGCTACACGACCCAGGCCGCCGAGGCTGACTGGCTCGCCTATACCGGCCTCCTGACCTATGCCCACGCCAACGGCCAGGCCGGCACCCAGCTCATCCCCGGGCTGGCCACCGCCCTGCCGCAGATCAGCAGCGACGGCATGACCTACACGCTGACCGTGCGCCCCGGCCTCACGTACACCAACGGCGCCCCCGTCAAGGCGTCCGACTTCCCGTACTCGCTCGAGCGAGCCATGAAGATCAGCTGGGGCGGCAAGTCGTTCTTCACTGACTACATCGCTGGCGCTGCGGACTACGACAGCGGCAAGGCCCAGTCGATCAGCGGCATCACGACCGACGACGCCACCGGGCAGGTCACCATCCACCTGACCAAGGCCTACGGAGCCTTCGACAACATTCTCGCCTTCCCGGCAGCGGGGTTCGTGCCCACCGGTACGCCGATGAACGACCTCGGCAACAACCCTCCACCGGGCGTGGGCTCGTACTCGATCACCAACGTCGTTCCCAACCAGTCGTTCACGATGCAGCGCAACACCCGCTTCAACATTCCGGGGATCCCGCAGGGCCACCTGCAGACGATCAACGTGCACGTCCAGTCCAACACCCTGACCGAGGCCCAGCAGGTCCTCAACAACCAGGCCGACAACTTCGACGCCGGCGACACCGTGCCGCCCACTCTGCTCAGCCAGATCCAGTCGAGCGCCGGCGGCCGGTTCGCCAAGGAGACGGCCGCGCTGACCTTCTACTTCTTCATGAACACCACGACCAAGCCCTTCGACAACCCGCTGGTGCGCCAGGCCGTGAACCTCGCCCTCGACCGCCGGGCCCTGCAGCGGCTGGCGAGCGGGTTCATCACGCCGGGCTGCTACTTCCTGCCTCCTCAGCTGCCGGGCCATCCGACGGCGCCGTGCCCCTACGGCGACCCCAACGGAGCGCCCAACTTGACCAAGGCCAAGGCGCTCGTCCAGCAGTCAGGCCTGGCTGGCACGCCGATCACGGTCTGGGGGCAGAACCGCAGCCCGCGCCAGGAGTACGTCACCTACTACACGAGTGTCCTCAACCAGCTCGGTTTCAACGCCACCCCCAAGATCATCCAGAGCTCGCTCTACTTCTCGACCATCGGCAACGCCAGCACGAACCCCCAGACCGGGTTCGCGGACTGGTCGCAGGACTTCCCCAACCCGTCCGACTTCTACCTGCTGCTCGACGGGACCGCCATCCAACCGGTGAAGAACCAGAACTTCAGCATGGTCAACGACCCTCAGATCCAGTCGTCGCTGGCCAAGCTCTATCCGGTGCCGGCCACCCAGCTGTCGTCGGTGGCGTCGAACTGGCAGCAGCTCGACGAGTACGTCGCCAAGCAGGCGTATGAGGCCGTCTACGGCTATGAGCAGGTGCCGAAGTTCATGTCGAACCGGATCAACTTCTCCTCGGCCGTGTTCCATCCGGTCTATTACAACGACTGGTCCAGCTGGCAGCTCAACGGCTGACCGATGGCAACCCAGCCCACCGGTACCAGCCAAGACCAGGGTGACCTCAGGCTGGCGGGCGAGCCTGCCCCTGAGCTGGCGGGCGAGAGCATCGAGGAGGCGCAGCCGACCGCCGGGGTCGGGCCCTACCGCCTCGCCCTACGTCGTCTTCGGCGCAACCACGTGGCACTGGCCTTCGGCATCATCTTCCTCCTCGTCCTGGCCGTCAGCGCGGCTGCGCCGCTCTACGCCCACTACATCGCCCACACGGGGCCCAACGACAACCACGTCACCGATACGGTGACCGTCGGCGGCCACGTGGAGAACGTGGTGTCGACGACGGGTATCCCAATCGGGCCCACCTGGCACAGCCGCTTCTTCTTCGGGGCCGACCAGAACGGGCGGGACATCGCCGTGCGGCTCCTGTACGGCGGGCGGGCCTCGCTCGAGATCGGGCTGCTGGCCGCGGTCATCACCACGGTGCTGGCCACCATCGTGGGCACGGCGGCGGGGTACTTCCGGGGCCTGGTGGACGGCATCCTGGCCCGCCTGATGGACCTGATCTGGGCCTACCCACCGGTGCTGCTCGGGATCGCCCTGGGCACCTCCCTGGCTCTCGGGGGCCTCAAGCTCGGACCACTCACGATCAAGGGCAACTCATTGTTGATACCCGCCCTGATCATCGGCTTCGTGTACGTGCCTTGGGTGGGCAAGCCCATCCGCGGCCAGGTGCTCTCGCTGCGCGAGCGCGAGTTCATCGACGCCGCCCGCACCCAGGGCATGGGGCACGGGCGCATCATGACCTCGGAGGTCCTCCCCAACCTCGGCTCGACCATCGTGGTGTTCATCCCCCTCATCATCGCCAATGCCGTCCTGCTCGAGGACGCCTTGTCCTTCCTGGGCGCCGGTGTCCAACCACCCAACCCGTCGTGGGGCACGATGATCAGTGAGGGTCTCCAGCTCCTCACCAGTGCTCCGCACCTGGTGCTGGTGCCCGGCCTCACCCTCGTGCTGGCGGTCGTCGGGATCAACGTGTTCGGCGACGGGGTGCGCGACGCACTCGACCCGCGGGCGCAGGTACGAATCGAGCACTGATGGGCCGTTTCGCCGTCCGCCGCGTCGCCTCGATGCTGCTCGTGCTCTTTGCCATCTCGATTCTCACGTTCCTCATCTTCCAGAAGATCCCCAATGGCGATCCCGCGCTGCGCATCGCCGGCCGCACGGCGTCGCCCGAGAACATCGCCTCCATCAGGCACACCTGGGGATTCGACCGACCGATCTGGGACCAGTACGTGATCACCATGCAGAAGGTCTTCACGGGCAGCGTCATCTCGTACACCCAGAAGATCAACGTCCTGGACCAGATCCGCCGAGGGCTGCCCGCCACGGTGTCGCTGGCCGTCGGGGCGGGCCTGATCTGGCTGTTCTGGGGGATCGTGCTCGGGATGGTCAGCGCCTTGAAGGCCGGGCGATTCAGCGACCGGGCCCTCGCCGTCCTCAGCCTGGCCGGCATCTCCACACCTGTGTTCGTCGTCGGCGCCGTCCTGCTGTACGTGCTCGCGTTCCTGATACCGATCTTCCCGAACGGCGGCTACGTCCCGATCACCCAGGACCCCTTCCAGTGGTTCGTGCACCTGATCCTGCCGTGGTTCGCGCTCTCGGTGCTGTTCATCGGCTTCTACTCGCGGGTGCTGCGCTCGAACGTGTTGGACACGATGGGAGACGACTACGTCCGCACGGCGCGCGCCAAGGGCCTCTCCGAGCGCCGCGTGCTGGTCCGCCACGTGCTGCGCACCTCACTCATCCCGATCGTCTCCCTCTGGGGGCTGGACTTCGCGGCCGTCATCGGTGGTGGTTCCATCATCACCGAGACGGTCTTCAACCTGCAGGGCGTCGGCCAGTACGCGGCCCAGTCGATCCAGGCGCTGGACGTGCCACCTGTCCTGGTGATCGTGATGTTCGCCGCCTTCGTCGTCGTGTTCGTGGCCGCTCTCATCGACATCCTCTACGCCTACCTCGACCCACGGATCCGGTTGAGCGCCTGATGGCCCCCCATCTGCTCGAGGTGGACGACCTCCGGGTCTCCTTCACCACCGAGGAGGGCGTCGTCCGCAGCGTCGACGGCGTCAGCTTCAGCGTCGATCAGGGCGAGATGCTCGGCGTTGTGGGCGAGTCCGGATCGGGGAAGTCGGTGACGGCGATGACTCTGCTGGGGCTCACGCGCTCGCCCAACGCGACAATCAAGGGGGCGGCGTATCTCGACGGGCTCGACCTGGTGCGGGCGTCGGAGCCGGAGCTGCGACGCGTACGCGGAGCCAGGGTCGCGATGATCTTCCAGGACCCCATGACGGCCCTCAATCCCGTCCAACGGGTCGGAGCCCAGATCGTCGAGCAGATCCGCGCCCATGAGCACGTGAGCAAGCCCGCTGCCATGGACCGCGCCGTCCAGCTCCTCGAGCGGGTCGGCATCCCGCGGGCGAGGGACCGGGTCAGGGCCTACCCCCACGAGTTCTCGGGCGGGATGCGACAGCGCGTCATGATCGCCATGGCCCTGTCCTGCTCACCGCAAGTGCTGATCGCTGACGAGCCCACCACTGCGCTCGACGTGACCATCCAGGCCCAGATCCTCGCCGAGATCGAGGACCTCCGGCGCGAGACCGGAGTGGCGGTCATCCTGGTGACCCACGATCTGGGTGTCGTGGCCGACGTGGCCGATCGCGTCGTGGTGATGTACGCCGGGCGGGTCGTCGAGGAGGGGTCGCTGAACGAGATCTTCTACGACCCCCAGCACCCGTACACGTGGGGCCTCCTGGGCTCGGTGCCCAGGGCGGACCGGTCCCGTCCGGAGCGACTGCCCACCATCCCGGGGCAGCCCCCCTCGTTGCTGCGCCCACCTGGCGGCTGCCATTTCCAGCCCCGCTGCCCGCATCGAATGCCGCGCTGCGCCGAGGTGCCGCCCTTGGACGCCAGGTTGCCGGACCACCCGCTGCACAAGGACCGCTGCTGGCTCGAGGTCGGTGACAAGCGCCGCCTGCGGCTCGTCGGTGACGGCATCGGCCTGGCGATCACCCAGGGAGCGGGGGCGTGAGCGACACCGGGTCCCTGCCGAGCAGCCGTCCGACGCTCGCCGCCACGCCACAGGCGGGCCCGCTGCTCGAGGTCGAGCACGTCGCCCTCCATTTCCCGGTCAAGCAGGGCCTGCTCATCGACCGTGTCGTCGCCAATGTCCGTGCCGTCGACGACGTCTCCTTCACCCTCCAGGAGGGAGAGACACTGGGATTGGTCGGCGAGTCAGGGTGCGGCAAGACCACCCTCGCCCGGTGCCTGCTGCGACTGCTGGAGCCCACCAGCGGGACCATCAGGTTTCGAGGCGGTGACATCACCCACACCCACGAGCGCCAGCTTCGGGTGTTCCGGCGCCAGGTGCAGATGGTGTTCCAGGACCCGCAAGCCTCCCTCAACCCTCGCAAGCGGGTCGGCCAGATCGTCGGCGGGGGACTTCGGCTCAGCGGCGTGCCGGGGACGGCCCGGGAGACGCGGGTGCGCGAGCTGCTCGCCCAGGTGGGGCTCAACCCCGAGCACATCAACCGCTTTCCGCACGAGTTCTCCGGCGGGCAGCGCCAGCGCGTCGGGGTCGCACGCGCCTTGTCGGTGGAGCCCCGCCTGATCGTCCTCGACGAGCCCGTCTCCGCACTCGACGTCTCGATCCAGGCCCAGGTCATCAACCTGCTGGACGACCTCCAGGACCGCCTCGGCCTGTCCTACGTCTTCGTCGCCCACGACCTGAGTGTCGTTCGGCACGTCTCGGACCGCATCGCGGTGATGTACCTCGGCAAGCTGGTCGAGCTCTCGCCGGCGGAGGACCTGTACTCGCGGCCGGTGCATCCGTACACCGCCGCCCTCCTGTCAGCGATCCCCATCCCGGATCCCGAGCGCACCCGGTC
>DASXYV010000345.1:0-2150 GCA_036502305.1 Acidimicrobiales bacterium | reverse complement strand
GGCACCGACGGGACGCTCGGCACCGACGGGACGCTCGGCACCGACGGGACGCTCGGCACCGACGGGACGCTCGGCACCGACGGGACGCTCGGCACGGAGGGGACCGATGGCGGAGGAGTTGGAGGAGGCGGACTCGGGGGAGCCGGTAGCGGCGGAAGCAACGACGGCGGATTGGTACTGCTCGGCGCCCCGGGGACACCGGGAACGCCAGTGCTGGTAGCTCCACCTAGCAACCCGGCGCCCGCCGCCGGGTTGACCCCGGTTGACAGAGAGCCGAGAGCACTCGTGCCGGGGGCAGCTGCTCCCGAGAGGGCGGCGAGGGGGCCGGTCCCGACAGTCAGCAGGTTGTTGGCCAACACCGGGCTGATGGCGTTGCCGATCTGGAAGGGCCGGTCCACCTCCGAGGGCGATGCGGCGGCAGGAGCGATGCCCGCTCCTCCCAGACCGTGGTTCAGCAGGGGACCGCCGACGACGGCGGCGCCGATGATGCCGATGCCCAGCACCCCGAGGGCGGCCCCGGCGAGTGGCTTGCGGGCCGTCGTCGGGAACGGGATCAGCCGCATCGGCTGGCGCGTGACCGAGGCTGCCGCGCTGACCTCGAGCTTCCATCGGCTGATGGCCTTGGCGACCAGGGTGGGCGGGATCGCTACGGCGGTCGACCGGAGCATGGCCCCGAGGTGGTCGAGGTCGACGAGGCGCTGCTTGCAGTCGACGCAAGCGTCGAGGTGACTGTCGATCCTCGCCGAGTCGTGTGCGGCCATCTCGCCGGTGACGTAGGCGGCGAGGTGCTCCACCACTGGTCGGCACCCGTCAGTCATGCGTGCCTGCATGTGGGCCTGCAGGTAGCGCTCACGGAGCCCGGTCTCGGACCGCATGCTGAGCTGAGTCAGGCCGTTGGCCGAGACCCCGAGGATGGCGGCCGCCATGGCGGGCTCGACACCTTGCACCTCGACCAGCCACAGCACCGAGCGCCAGCGCTCGGGGAGGCTGCGGAAGGCGGCGGAGACGATCGGCAGGCCCCGGCGCGCCACCTTCTGGCGCTCGTCCGATCCACCGATGTCGTAGACGCCGTCGACGCCGTCATGGCCCGAACGGCGGACGGTCTCGATCGCGGCAGTGCGGGTCGTGCCCAGGATGGCCGTCTGGACGGCCTCCGCATTCTCGTAGCGGACGAGCCTGCCCGGCTTGAACAGCTTGGCGAATGACTCGGAGACCGCCTCGGCGGCTTCGCCGGCATCACCGGTCACCGCGTACGCCGTCTCCCACGCCGTCCAGGAGTGCCGCTGGCACAGCTCACTGAACGCGGCGAGATCGCCGTTTCGTGCCAGATGCACCAATGTGGTGTCTCCGAGCGAAGCGGGCGGCAGCGGTCGCGCTACGTCCATCTGCTGGCTCGAAGCCATCTAACCCTCCCTGTCAGGCCCCCGACCATCTGTGTCGTCAGCTTCCTCTGTCTTCCGACCTGCACCCATCGCTAACAACTATTGGGCATCGCCCATGTAGCTTCCTCCAAGGCGTCAGGCAAATACCCCAGGCTCGCGGCGGTGAAACCCGAGGATCATCTCCCCCCCTCTGGCAGGTGAGGGCTTCACCTGAACGGGTGTCCTGATCGCTGCGGCCGGCCCGGTCCCAACAACTGGTACGGCGCGCCTAGTCGCCTTGATCGCGACAAGAACGGCTCATCCGGTCCTGTCAGGCCAACCTGTCGCGATCAAGGCACATCGATCGCCATGGTCGCTGCGGTCGCCGGTCGGGAGCGGCAATGCGGCCGAGAGGCCGGTGATCAAGGCCAGAGCGTCGGGCTGGATCGGTTCAGCGGAGGGCGCTTGTGGTGCTGCTCAGCGTGCTGGTCGTGGTGGTGAGGGGGGCCGTCAACGTGCTCGAGGTCGACGTGGTTGGCGAGCTCGTCGAGGTCGATGTCGTCGAGGTGGTGGGTGCGGTGGTCGCGGTCGACGTGGCCGGGGCGCTCGCCGTCGTCGAAGTGGTGGTCGGGCTCGTCACGCTCGACGTGGTCGACGAGATGGTCGACGTGGTGGGCGAAATGGTCGAGGTGGTGGGCGAGATGGACGACGTCGACGTGCTCGACGTGGGGGTCGTAGTCGATTGGGTGGTGGTCGGGGCTGTCGTGGTGGTTGGGGCCGGAGCCGGCG
>DASXYV010000344.1:0-8203 GCA_036502305.1 Acidimicrobiales bacterium | reverse complement strand
GGGCGGGGCCCGCAGTGTGGACACCTTCATCGATCCGGCGCACGACCTCCTCGAGGGTGACCTGATCGTCGGAGTACGTGGTGCCGCCGATGGTCAGCCGCATCGGGACCACGGAGATGTCGAGCCGTTCGGTCAGGCCCTTGTCCAGGGCAGCGGCACTGTCGGTGATGACGGCTACGGCCATGACCTCTCGGTTCGTGCGATGAGCGCGGACGCGGGCGCTGGCATTTGAGCGGCTAGGAGATCACCTCAGTACGTCCCGGTCAAGGACCAGGCGACAGAGGTAGGTACCCAGCCGCGAACGGCCCTCGGGTGGCCCGTTGCCGAGGAGGCGCTTAGCCAGGAGTGGGAGGACGATCGCCACACCTGTCCAGGCTCCCCTTCGACCCCGGGTCGCGGCCAACGCCGGGGCCAGCCCCAGCATGGCCAGGAAACTTCCCAGCGCCGTGTGACCGCTGAGCCTACCGCCCGCCAGCCCGACCGCCAGCAGCGCCGTGCCCTCGGGCGCCGACACCAGGAGCCCGCCCAGCGCCGGCGAGATGCCCCGGCCGCCGGCGCCAGCCAGAAAGGGCGACCAGTTGTGGCCGGCCACGCCGAGCCCGGCAGCCCCGGCGCCCAGCTCGGGGCGGCGTCTCCCGGCCAGGACCGGTCCGACGGCACCCTTGGCCAGCTCCAGGCAACCGACCACGGCGAGCGGACCGAAGCCGGCCACGCGGTAGAGCGAGGTGCCCGAGACGGTGCCCGAACCGGTCGTACGGAGGTCGACTCCCCGGAGCCGTCGGGCGGCGAGATTCGAGAACGGGACCGACCCGGCGAGGAAGGCCGCGGCCATGACGGACCACGGGGGGAGATCGTCCCGGTGCACCCCGTCAGCATTCCCGACCTTGGCGGCGATAGACAAGCCGCCCGGCAGCAGGCTCAGGAGGGCTGGCTCACCGCCGCCGGCTTGGCCCGCGACGACCAGTGGAGGCTGAAGCCCTCGCCGTGCATCGCCCGCCGGAACCACATCGCCGACACCACGATGGCCGACCCGATGGCGAAGAGAGAGGCTGCCGTCTTCAGCAGGACGAATGACTTCACCGAGTAGGTGAGCAGCAGCCAGAGCGTCAGGGTGGCGTTGCTGAGGAAGACGAACGTCCACAGGAGCGACACCCGCAGGAAGAACTTGCGGACAAAGGGCTGGCGCAGCAGGTCGGGGTCGAGCGGGCAGAAGTCCTTGGCCAGGCGCTCGGCCAGCGGGCGTCCCGCCGGGACCGAGACGAGGAAGGCGCCGGCGACGAGAAACGTGCCCAGGGTCGGCTGGAGGAAATAGACGAAGGCGCTGCCGGTGGCCATGGCCAGCGCCGTGCGCACGGTGAGGAGCGCGCAGGCCAGCACCAGCATCCCCGGCACCGGCCTGCCCGTCACTACTCGCCGAGTCAGGGCGACATACGAGAAGCCCACTGTGGCGAGCAGGGCGCCGCGCAGGCCGAGGAGCGAGAGCATCGCGTAGAACAGCGCCACGGGACCGAGGGTGCTCTCCACCAAGCCCGGCAACGCGTGCCGGAGGAAGGCCCGGGGGGCAGGGAGGTGAATGGTGTTCGCAACGAGGGGCAAGGAGTCGTCTTCCGGATGCGGAGAGCCAGGTCGCCAGGCTGGCCGAGCAGTTGTGTCACCCGTAGGCGCCGTCTCTGCGACCAACCGTACACCCATATGACTCTGTTGGTTCGACACCATTCATACCCAGTCCTGCGGCCCTCATCCCCTCGGACGTTTAGGTTTTGTTGCGTGCGCTTCTCCCTCGAGCAGTCGATCGCCGCCCCCCGCGACGCCGTGGAGGCTGCCTTCCTCGATCCCGGGTTCTATGCCGCGCTCGGCGAGCTCTCCGCCATTCGCCCCCCGGAGGTCCTGGAACGACGCGCCGAAGGCCCGAACGGCAACGTCGTCCATCTTCAGGTGCAGTACGCCTTCGCGGGGAATCTCTCGGGACCGGCCCGAGCCGTGCTCGACCCTGACCGCCTGACGTGGGTCGACCACTCGACGTTCGATCGGGCCGCGCATCGCATCGACTTCGAGATCGTGCCCGATGACTACGCCGACCGCCTGCAGTGTGAGGGTTGGTACCAGTTCGAGCCGGCTGGCAACCACGCCACCCGCCAGCTGATGGGGGGCGAGCTCCGGGTGCGCTACCCCGTCGTGGGCGGGCTCGTCGAGCGGGCGATCATCGTGGGGATGCGCCAGCACCTCGGTGAAGAGGCCAGGATCCTCGAGCGCTGGTTGCGAGACAGCGGCGAGGTCGTGCGCGACAGGCGTTAGCCGCCGCCCGACGGCCCGGCGGCCGGGCGGGTTGGGGGCGCGCCGGCATCCGCGGCACGGCGGCTGGTCGCCACTACCGTCGTTGATGGTGGCCTGGCAGCTCGACTCGTTCTCTCGTTCCCTTACTGGGGCTGCGCCCGGCACGGTCGAGGCGTATGGCCGGGACGTGGCTGCGTTCGTGGCCTGGGCCGAGCGAGGGGAGCTCCGCGGCCCCGACGCGATCGATCGCCTCCTCCTGCGGCGCTACCTCGCCTACCTCGCCACCCGCGGGTACGCCCGCAACACGATCGCCCGCAAGGCGGCCGCCCTGCGTCGCTACTTCGGCTGGCTCCGCCGCAGCGGCTCGTTGTCATCAGATCCGGCCCGGCGGCTGTCGGCGCCGCTGGGCGACGACCGGCTCCCCCGGGTGCTGAGCCGCACCGAGGTCGAGGCCATGCTCGACACCCCGGTACCCCGGGCCGCCGCCGTTCCCGATGCCGTGCGGCGTCGTGACGACGCCGTGCTCGAGCTTCTCTACGGCAGCGGGCTGCGCGTCTCCGAGCTGACGGGCCTCGACCTGGGCGACGTCGATCTGTCCTCGGGGATCGTCGTGGTCTGGGGCAAGGGGTCCAAGCAGCGGCGGGTGCCCATGCACGCCGCCTGCGTCGATGCCCTCCGGACCTGGCTCGACGATGGTCGCCAGGCATTGGTCCGGCCCAGCTCCCCTGCCGGTGCCATCTTCCTCAATGCCAGGGGTAACCGACTGGGACCGCGGGACGTCCGGCGCATCATCGATCGGCGGTCCAGGATTCCGACCCATCCCCACGCCCTCCGCCACAGCTTCGCCACCCATCTCCTCGACGGGGGCGCCGATCTGCGGGTGGTCCAGGAGCTGCTCGGCCACGCCACCCTGCAGACCACGCAGGTGTACACCCACGTGAGCAAGGATCACCTGGTCACCGTCTACGAGAAGACCCACCCCAGAGCGTGACGGCGGCGGTAGCATCCCCGGCCCGGAGCGGGGTGCCACCCCTCCGTTCGGTAAGCTCAACCAGTCGGGCCGGTCCTCCGGCCGGCGAGACCATCACCCGTGCGTGCCCACGGTCGCCCTTCGGGGCGCTGCGCGCGGGGTCGGACAACCGATGGGAAGGAGCCAGCAGTGGCCGTCGTGACCATGAAGCAGTTGCTGGAGGCCGGGGTGCACTTCGGCCACCAGACCCGGCGCTGGAACCCGAAGATGCGTCGTTTCATCTTCGGCGAGCGCAACGGTATCTACATCATCGACCTCAATCAGACGCTGAGGCGGATCGAGGTCGCCTATTCCTACGTCCGGGACCTCGTGGCCGGCGACGGGACAGTGCTGTTCGTGGGGACGAAGAAGCAGACCCAGGACGCCATCTCGTCGTACGCCAACGAGTGCGGGATGCCGTACGTCAACGAGCGTTGGCTCGGCGGCATGCTCACCAACTTCGCCACCATCAGCGGTCGCGTGAAGAAGATGCAGGAGTACGAGCGCATGAAGGCGGCGGGTGACTTCGACGCCATGCCGAAGAAGGAGGCCCTCATCCTCGGCCGGGAGCTCGACAAGCTGCAGCGCAACCTGGGCGGCATCCGCACCATGAGCCGGCTGCCCGACGCCATCTTCGTCATCGACACCAAGAAGGAGCACATCGCCGTCACCGAGGCCAACAAGCTCGGGCTGCCGATCCTCGCGGTCGTCGACACCAACTGCGACCCCGACATCATCCAGTACGTCATCCCAGGCAACGACGACGCCATCAGGGCCGGCACGCTCATGTGCCGGATCGTGTCCGACGCCGTCAAGGAGGGCAGCTTCATCGCCTCCCGGGGTGGCGGAGCGGCCGCCGGCGGACCTCCTCCCGGGCCCGACCCGGCGGCGGAGGAACGACGAGCGCGCGAGCAGGTCGAAGCGCGTCGCCAGGCCGCGGTCCAGGCCCAGGAGCGAGAGATGCGGCTGGCCCAGCAGGCCCGCAGTCGCCCAGCGAGCCCGGAGCGGGGCCCCAGCCCCGCCGATCCCTCCCCGGCCAGCCCGGCCCCGGCGCCCGATGGAGAGTCCTCGGAGGCGCCGGCCCAGTCCACCGCAACCCAGTCGGCCGGCCCCCCCGCCGAGGCCCAGGAGCAATAGGCGATGCCCGAGTTCACAGCAAAGGATGTGCAGGCCCTGCGCCAGGCGAGCGGCGCCGGAATGCTCGATGCGAGGCGCGCCCTCCAGGAGACCGACGGGGACGTCGAGGCGGCCAAGCGCTGGCTGCGGGAGCAGGGGCTGGCCAGCTCGGGGCGACGGAGCGAGCGGCCCAGCTCCCAGGGCGCCGTGTCAGTGGTCGTCGACGGGCCTGGCGCCATCGTCGAGCTGCGGTGCGAGACGGACTTCGTGGCCAAGTCCGCCGAGTTCGTGCGCCTGGTCGAGGAGCTGACCCAGCTGGTGGCGTCCAAGGGTGAGGAGGCTGCGGCCGAGCGACAGGGCGACGTCGACGAGCTGAAGGTGACGCTGAAGGAGAACATCAGCATCGGCCGGGTCGTGCGCTTTCTCCCCGCCGAGGGGGCGATCCTGGACAGCTACCTCCACATCCAGAACGGAAGGGGAGTGAACGCAGTCCTGGTGGAACTGGAGGGCGGCACCAAGGAGCTGGCCCACCAGGTCGCGGTCCACATCGCCTTCGCCCGACCCACGTACCTGGCGCGCGAGGACGTCCCTGCGAGCGAGGTCGAGGCCGAGCGGGCGACCATCGAGAGCATCAGCCGCAAGGAGGGAAAGCCCGAGGCGGCGCTGCCCAAGATCGTGGAAGGCCGGCTGACGGGCTGGTTCAAGGAGCGGTGCCTCCTGGAGCAGCCCTACGTACGGGACGAGAAGCAGACGGTCGCCCAGCTGGTCGGCGAGGCGAGGGTGACCCGCTTCGCCCAGGTGGAGGTCGGGGCCTGAGTGCTCCACGCCCGCCAGCAGCCCGGCTCCCCGCGCTGGCGACGTGTGGTGCTCAAGATCTCGGGGGAGGCGCTGGCCAGCTCGGCGTCCGACGAGACGATCGACGGGGTCGTCGTCGAGCGCATGGCAGGCGAGATCGCCGCCGCCCGAGCCGACCTCCAGGTCGAGCTGGCGGTGGTGATCGGGGGCGGCAACATCTGGCGGGGGACGACCGGCGCCGGCACGGGGATGGACCGGGCCACCTCCGACTACATGGGAATGCTGGCCACCGTGATCAACGCCCTGGCCCTCCAGGACGCCATCGAACGCCAGGGCCAGCCGACGAGGGTGCTCTCGGCCATCGAGATGGCCGAGGTCGCCGAGCCCTACATCCGCCGCCGGGCCATGCGGCACCTGGAGAAGGGACGGGTCGTCATCTTCGCCGCCGGGATGGGAAACCCGTACTTCACCACCGACACCCCAGCGGCGCTCCGGGCCGCCGAGATCGAGGCCGAAGCCATCCTCAAGGGCACCCATTCCGGGGTCGACGGCGTCTACAGCGCCGACCCCAAGGTCGACCCGGATGCTGTCCGATTCGACCAGATCTCGTTCATGGAGGTCATCTCTCGTGACCTGAAGATCATGGACCTCACCGCTGTGACCTTCTGCAGGGACAACGGCCTTCCCATTCTGGTCTTCGATCTCATGAGCGAGGGAAACATCGGTCGCGCCCTTTCGGGGGTGCCGATCGGTACGCTTATCACGTGATGGACGACTCACTCATCGGTGTCGCCCTGGCCGAGGCCCGGGAGAAGATGGGCAAGGCGGTGAGCCACACGCAGACCGAGTTCGGGGGCGTGCGGACGGGGCGGGCGACGCCGACGCTGGTGGAGAAGCTCAAGGTCGAGTACTACGGGTCGGAGGTCCCCCTCCAGCAGCTGGCGGGGTTCAGCGTGCCCGACGCCCGGCTGCTTGTCATCTCGCCCTACGACAAGGGTTCCCTCAAGGCCATCGAGAAGGCCATCCTCCACTCCGATCTCGGGATCACCCCCTCGAGCGACGGGCAGGTCATCCGTCTGGCCTTCCCACCCCTCACCGAGGAACGGCGCAAGGAGCTGGTCAAGGTCGTGCGCCACAAGGCCGAGGAGGGCAAGGTCGCCACGCGCAACCTGCGACGAGCGGCGCGCCACGACCTGGAGGCGCTGGAGCACGACGGGGACATCTCCTCCGACGAGCTCGAGCGGGCCGAGAAGGAGCTCGAGAAGATCACGCATCACTACGTGGCCGAGATCGACCGCGTCCTGCAGCACAAGGAGCAGGAGCTCCTCGACATCTGATCGTCGCGACACAGGACGCCGGAGCACGAGACCGGCCCACGGGCCGGCCCGACGACAGGAGAGCCACCATGGACCAGAACGACGAGACGCAAGGGCGGCCGCCGAGACCGGGTCCCGGCGACGGCATCCGCATCATCGGCTCCGAGGAAGCGGCCTCGACGGCGGGTGTCGACCTCACACAGCCGCTGCTGTCTGCGGTGGACTCCGCCGATCGCGGCTCGGGCGGTCAGGGAGAGAGACCCGGTTCGGGAGCTGAGGACGACCTCAGCGCGTGGGCGCGCCCACGGGCCGAGGGAGGCGACCGCCAGTTCGACCTCGACGATCCCGAGGAGACCGGGCGCTTCCAGAGCCAGCCCCCGAAGGCGCCGCCGTCGAGGCCCGGCCGACAGACGCCCTCGACGCCGGCGTCGCCCCGACAGGGTCGGCCCCAGGGAGGCGATCTCACGACGCGGATCCTGACCGGCCTGGGCATCGGGCTGGCCGCCGTCATCCTGTTCAAGCTGGGCTCGCTCACGGCGCTGGTCCTCGTCCTGCTGATCGTCACCCCGGCCGCGGCGGAGCTGTTCGGCGTCCTGCGCCGCGCCGGATACCGCCCCGCCACCCTGGTCGCGCTGGTGGCCACGGTCGGGATACTCATCGGCGCCTACATGAAGGGCGAGGCGGCCATCCCGCTGGTCCTCGGCCTCGTGGTGGTGTTCACCCTCCTCTGGTACCTCGTGGGCGTGGTGAGGGATCGGCCGACGGTCAATGTGGCCGTGACCCTCCTCGGCTTCATGTGGGTCGGGTTCCTCGGGTCGTTCGCCGCCCTACTCCTCGACCCGAGGATGTTCCCGAACCGCCACGGCGTGGCGCTGCTCCTCGGCGCCGCGGTGGCGACCGTCGGCTACGACGTGGGGAGCTTCCTCGTCGGCAAGAGGTTCGGTCGCCACCATCTCGCCCCCGCCATCAGCCCCAACAAGACCTGGGAGGGGTTGATCGGCGGCACGGTCGCCAGCGTGCTCGTGGGCGCGGTCGTCGTGAGCCAGATCAGCCCGTGGAACACGGCGAGAGGCATCGCCCTCGGCCTGGTCGTGGCCGTGGCGGCGCCGCTGGGCGACCTGTGTGAGTCGCTGCTCAAGCGCGACGTCGGCGTCAAGGACATGGGCTGGATCCTGCCCGGGCACGGCGGCGTGCTGGACAGGGTCGACGCGCTGCTCTTCGTCGTCCCCGCGACCTACTATCTGGTGCGACTCATCAACTTCGGCGGGTAACCACCGCATGACCACCGTCAGCCTCGTCGGCTCAACGGGCTCCATCGGCACTCAGGCGATCGACGTCGTCCACGCCGATCCCGATGCCCTCGACGTCATCGCCCTGGGCGCCAACCGGTCGGTCGACCAGCTCGCGGCCCAGGCCCGCGAGCTCCGGCCCCGGCAGGTCGCCGTGGCCGACGCCAGCCTGGCGCCGCGGCTGCGTGAGCTGGTTCCCCGGGGCACCGAGGTGCTCGCCGGACCGGAGTCGCTGCCCGCCATCGCCGCGTCCGCCGATGTGGTGGTCAACGGGGTGGTCGGCTTCGCGGGGCTGCCGGTGACGCTCGCCGCCCTCGAGGCCGGCCGACGCCTGGCGCTGGCCAACAAGGAGTCGCTGATCGCCGCTGCGCCCGTGGTCGAGCGGGCGCGGGCGACACCCGGTG
>DASXYV010000343.1:0-2805 GCA_036502305.1 Acidimicrobiales bacterium | reverse complement strand
GCGACCAAGACGAGCGGCGTCGTCCGGATCGTCAAGGATCTCGACCTCGATCTCTCCGGCCGGCACGTCCTCGTGGTGGAGGACATCGTCGACAGCGGGCTCACGCTGTCGTACCTCAGGCGCAACC
Organism: Acidimicrobiales bacterium; assembly: GCA_036502305.1. Classification (GTDB taxonomy): domain Bacteria; phylum Actinomycetota; class Acidimicrobiia; order Acidimicrobiales; family AC-9; genus AC-9. The sequence goes on along the minus strand of DASXYV010000343.1, from coordinate 2,678 downwards.
TGTTGGCGCGGGGGCCGGCCAGCCTCGAGGTGTGCGCACTGTTGGTGAAGGAGGGGCTGCAGCGTACCGAGCTCGACCTGCGCTATGTCGGGTTTCGGATCCCACCCGATTTCGTGGTGGGTTACGGGCTGGACATCGGCGAGCGATACCGCAACCTGCCCAGGGTCTGCGTCTACGTCGGCAACGACATGCCGAGGCCGCAGTGAGCGTCGACCGCGGTCGCATCGAGAAGGCGGTGGCGGAGCTCCTGGAGGCGATCGGCGAGGATCCGGACCGGGACGGCCTCCAGGCGACGCCGGCGCGGGTCGCGGCCATGTACGAGGAGCTGTTCTCCGGCGTCCACGACGACCCGGAGCGACACCTCACGGTGACGTTCGCGGCCGAGCACGACGAGATGGTGATGGTGAAGGACATCGCGTTCGCATCGTTGTGCGAGCACCACATGGTGCCGTTCATCGGCAGGGCGGCGGTCGCCTACATCCCGAACGATGACGGTCGCATCACCGGGCTCTCCAAGATCGCCCGCCTGGTCGAGGCCTACGCCCGGCGGCTCCAGGTCCAGGAGCGGCTGACCAGTCAGGTGGCCGACACGCTCGAGCGGGGGCTGGCGCCGCGAGGCGTCCTCGTCGTCATGGAGGCGGAGCACCTCTGCATGTCCATGAGGGGCGTGAAGAAGCCGGGGGCCCTGACGGTGACCTCGGCGGTGCGGGGCCTGTTTCGCTCCGACGTCGCCACCCGGGCCGAGGCCATGCAGTTCATCCACGGCCGATAGGGCGAGGTCGGCCGGCTCGGGGGGCCGGCCCTGCGAGCGCATGCGGGCCAGGGAGGCCGGCCCCGAGCGAACGGGCTGTCGCGGCCCGTGAACGGCGCCTTCACACCTCAGCGGGCCCGGGCTGCCACCGCTCAGCAGGCTGAGAACCTACGCTGACTCCATGCGGCCGTTGGTGATGGGTGTGCTCAACGTGACGCCGGACTCCTTCTCCGACGGAGGTCAGTTCTTCTCCCACGATGCCGCGGTGGCTCACGGTCTCGAGATGGCGGCCGAGGGGGTCGACGTCGTGGACGTGGGCGGTGAGTCGAGCCGGCCGGGCGCCGAGCCCGTCGCCGAGCCCGAGGAGCTCCGGCGGGTGATCCCGGTCATCGAGGCGCTGTCGCCTCACGTGCGGGTATCGGTCGACACGACCAAGGCGCCGGTCGCCGAGGCCGCGGTGCGGGCCGGAGCGACCCTGGTCAACGACATCTCCGCCTCGCTGCACGAGGTGGCGGCGGCGGAGGGCGTGGGATGGGTGGCCATGCACATGCGGGGCACGCCCCGGACGATGCACCACGACCCCCGCTACGACGACGTCGTCGGCGAGGTCGTGGCCTTCCTGGAGGAGCGGGCCGAGCGGGCGCTGGCGGCCGGGGTCAGCGAGGTCTGGGTGGATCCGGGGATCGGCTTCGGCAAGACGGCCGAGCACAACCTGAGCCTCCTTCGCCACCTCGGCCGGCTGGTGGCTGGCGGCCACCCCGTCCTGATCGGCACCAGCCGCAAGAGCTTCCTCGGCCGGCTCGTCGAACGCGAGCCGGTGCCGCTTCCCCCCGAGGAGCGCCTGCCGGGGTCGATCGCCACCGCGGTCTGGGCGATGGCGAACGGTGCTGGCATGGTTCGCGTCCATGACGTGGCGCCGGCGCTCCAGGCGGCCAAGGTCGTCGGCGAGGACCCCGAGGCTGGACGAGTCCCGGACAGCGGCGACGCGCTCGTGGGGGAGGGGTGAAGGGCCGCTGGGCGGCCGGGATCGCCCCACGCAACTTCGCCTGGGTGATGAGGGATCACCTTGCGGTGAGCGAGCGCCCCGGCGGCTATGCCCGCAACCACCGGCGGGTGCGCCGTCAGGAGGAGATCATCTGGCTCCGGGAGCAGGGGTTCACCCTCGTGGTGTCGCTGCTCGGCTCCCCTCACAACCTCCACGCCTACGACGAGATGGATCTCCCGTGGGCGCACTTTCCCTTTGGTCCCAGCGCCGAGCCCCGCCAGGTGCTCCCTGACCTCTTCGTGCACCTGAATGGTTGGCTGGCCAACGGTGAGCGGCTGCTGCTGCACCAGGAGGAGCTCGGTGACAGGGTCATGGGGGTGATCGCGGGGTACCTCCGCTGGTCCGGCAAGGTGCCCTCGGGGCCACAGTCCATCGCCGTCGTCGAGCGCATCGTGCGAAAGCAGATGGGCCCGCTCGGTCGGCAGCTGGTGGCCCTCTCACCGGAGCTCGAGACCGGCCCGGCAGGCCGGCCCGAGGAGACAGCCGGTGAGGCCGATGACATCCGGTGACCGCCCGGACCGGATCGAGATCCGGGCCCTCCGGGTGGTGGGTACCCACGGGCTCCTGCCCGAGGAGCAGAGCCGGGGCCAGCCGTTCGAGATCGACCTCGACGTGGAGTCCGATCTGGCGGCCGCCGGACGCAGTGACGATCTGGCGGGCACCGTCGACTACGGCGAGGTGGTCGAGCGGGCGGTGGCGATCGTCGCGGGCCGGAGCCATCGCCTGCTGGAGGCCCTGGCCGAGGGCATCGCCCAGGCGGTGCTCGCCGACACCCGGGTGACCTCGGTCAGCGTCGGCGTGCGCAAGCTGCGGCCGCCGCTGGCTGCGGATCTCGGCTCGGTCGGCGTGCGGATCACTCGGCCCCGCCCGTAGGGCGTGCGC
>DASXYV010000342.1:0-4080 GCA_036502305.1 Acidimicrobiales bacterium | reverse complement strand
GCTGGGCCGGCACGTCAAGTCGATCGACAACTCCCTCCAGCGGATCAAGCGCAAGGTGAACCAGCGCCTGCAGGAGCAGGTGGGCCAGGACGCCCTCGTGGGTAGCTGACCCACAGCGGCTGACCCAGCGCGCCCCACCAGCAGCAGGGCCCGCGGCGACACCTGGCCTGGGTGACCGGGCCGGCACTGCGCTCGCCTCGGATGAGGGCATTGCCGTGGCGCGGGCGCTGCGTCACCATGGCCGAGGGAGGTGGGGAGAGATGATCTTCCACCAGTACTTCCTCGGCTGCCTGTCGCACGTCTCGTACCTGGTTGCCGACGAGTCAGCCGGGCGGGCGGTCGTCGTCGACCCGCAGCGGGATGTCTCGGGCTACCTCGCCGACGCCGACGCAGCCGGGCTCGAGATCGAGCTGGTCATCGAGACGCACTTCCACGCCGACTTCCTGTCGGGGCACCTCGAGCTGGCGGAGGCCACCGGGGCTCGCATCTGCTTCGGTGAGCAGGCAGAGGCGGAGTTCCCGATCGAACGGCTGGCGAACGGCCGGCGCATCAGCCTGGGCCAGGTGGTGGTGGAGGTCCGGGCCACGCCAGGCCACACCCCCGAGTCGATCAGCCTCGTCGTGTACGAGCACGATGAGGACGAGGTCCCCTACGGCGTCCTGACCGGCGATACCCTCTTCATCGGTGACGTCGGACGGCCCGACCTGCTGGCCGCCGAGGGCGCCAGCGCCCCGGACCTGGCTCGCCAGCTCTATCACTCGCTGCGGGAGCAGATCCTCACCCTGCCGGATGAGACCCGAGTCTTTCCGGCCCACGGAGCCGGCTCGGCGTGCGGCAAGAACCTGTCCAGCGAGACGTCGTCGACCATCGGCCAGCAGCGTCTCACCAACTACGCCCTGGCACCCATGGACGAAGGCGACTTCGTCCGTATCGTGACCGAGGGTCAACCGGTGACGCCGCTCTACTTCTCCTACAGCGCCCACCGCAACAGGGAGCGCCGACCGCTGCTCGACGAGCATCGGCAGCTGCCCACCGTGTCACCGGAGGAGGTCGTCGACCGTCAAGCCGAAGGTGCGGTGGTGCTCGACACCCGCGACCCGGCCGAGTTCGCCGCCGGCCACCTTCCGGGTTCACTCAACGTCGGCCTGACGGGGCGGTTCGCCGAGTACGCGGGCGACGTCCTCCGTCCCGACGACCGGATCATCCTCGTGTCCGACGCGGGCCACGACCTCGAGGCGACAGTCCGCCTGGGCCGTATCGGCTTCGACAACGTGATCGCCGCCTTGGCCGACCCGGTGTCGGCGTTCATGGAGCATCCCGAGCTGACCGAGCGAAGCTCCCGGCTGACCGCAGTCGAGCTGGTCGAGCGACTCCGCGGCTCAGCCGACTTGACGCTGCTCGACGTGCGCAACGCCGGTGAGATCGCCGAGGGGGCCATCACCGCCTCGGTCAGCATTCCCCTCGCCCGGCTGCTGGCACGGCTCGACGAGATCCACCGTGGCCGGCCGGTGGTCGCCTACTGCGCCAGCGGCTATCGCTCGTCGATCGCCGCCAGCGCCCTGGCCCGGGCCGGCCATGACGATGTCTCGGACCTGCTGGGAGGGTTCTCCGCCTGGCGGCTGCTGGTCGAGGCCTGACCAAGGGGGGTCCCGGCCAGCCACCGACGGCTCAGCCGCCACCGACTCGGCCACAGCGGTGGGGCCCGAAGCTGAGCGCCATCCCTCCGAAGACGGCCAGCAGCACGCCGGGCCCGAGGTAGTAGCCGACCTGGGTGGCGAGGCCCGCCAACGAACGGGTGGGCAGCGTCCGCCCGTTGGCGCCGACGTGGCGGACGACGGTGTACGCGTCGGGTCCGATGACGAGCCAGGCGCCGGCGGCCGCCGCCAGCAGCCCGGCGACCACCGCCACGCCCCGCCAGAACGGCGCCCGGTCCCGGCCCGGCACGAATCCGAGGAAGATGAGCCCGGCGACCACACCGGCCGCTCCCGGAGCCAGCTGCAGGTAGACGTGATCCGACGTCAGCTTCCACGCCGCCGAGGAGCCCAGGGTGTAGCCGAACTTCGGCCCGACGAAGGGGACGATGCCGGCCCAGGCCCCGACCAGGACCGCCCCGATCCCTGCGATCAGCATCCCCAGGGACCACCGTGGGCGAACGGCTACCGGCACCGCGCCAAGCGTCGCCTCGCCCGGGTAGTACTCGTAGGGCGGGTTCAGCTGGGTGGCCGTGGGATACGTCTCCCGGGGTTCCCGGGGGTACGCGCCCTTGGGGTACGCGTCCCTGGGGTAGGGCTCCCGGGGATCCACTGTCAGCGCACCGATCCTCGGCCCGAGGCGCCGATGAGGGCATTGAAGGGGCCGGCGTCGTCGAGCAGCTTGCGCGTCTGCTCGACGCCGGCGACGGGCAGACCGGCCCGGTCCAGCAATCCAATCTGGACGAGCACCGATGCCTGGTCCCAGTAGATGTGCTCGTAACGAACCTCGTTTCCTCGGAAAGCACCGATGGCGACGATCGGCACCTCGACGTGCCTCCCGGTCGGCGGCACGTTCGGTAGGAGAAAGTCGACCTCGATGTCATGGGTGAAGGTGGTGACCATCTCGTCGACGACCTGCTCGGCGCCGACCGTGCGCGAGATCTCCGTGATCTCCCAGTCGGCCGGGATCTTGGGGATGAAGTGGTTGGCGTAGAACCGCCGGACCTCGGCGCGGCCCCTGTCGCCGGTGAGGACGGGGACGTGCAGCAGGTAGGGATCGTCGACCATCGTGTCCATGGTGGCGTCCACGTCATGGGAGTCGAACTCACTGGCCAGATGGCGGTCCCACGCCTCGACCATCGACGAGCCCGCCTGGTAGCGGGCCGCGGCACCGGCAACCTGCTCGGCGCGGGCAAAGAGCTCCTTCTCGCCCAGACCCCCGGCCTCGATGCCGCACTGCTCCAACAGCGTGCGCGCCCGCCCGGTCCGGGCCTCGCCGTCACTTGCCACTGCCATCTCGTCCCCCCTTGATCGTCCTCCCGTCGCGATGTTGGCGGCTGGCGACCGCCCCGGCAAGCACGTTGAGCTGCGAGCCCCGGCGCCGGGCCCTGCTTGACAACTGTCCCGAGGGGCCGGGCATCATGACTCAACCCAGACGACCGATGGCACGACTCACCCGACCGATATCATCCCCGGCCGCCCCCCTGCGGGCCGCCGATCTCGATCCGCCCCTGATCGAGACCCGCCAGCTCACGCCGGGCGAGCTGGTTCGCCGGTACTGGTGGGTCTCCTTCGTCGGGGGGCTCGTCGGCACGGTGGCAGGAATCTTTGTGCTCGCCAACCCGGGCCGCACCATCGCTGTCGTCAGCCTCGCCCTGGGCGCGTACCTCGTCTTCTGGGGTGCCATGCAGCTGATCGGCGGGTTGGAATCGCTTCACGAGGAAGGCGCCCCTTTGCGGGTCGTCCTCGGTGTTCTGGGCATCGTCGCCGGCGTGCTCGTCGTGACCCGGCCACTCCGGGGCGTCACTGTCATCGGGCTGGTGTTCGGCATCTACCTGCTGATCTCGGCGGCGGCTGCCTTCGTGACCGCGGTGACGACCAGCGCCGACAGGTCGCTCGATGTGCTCAGGGGGATCGCCGACCTGGTGGCGGGCATCATCGTCGTGAGCTGGCCCGGCATCGGACTGCTCACGTTGGCTGCCGTCCTGGGCATCTACCTCGTGGCGCGCGGCGTGCTCGACATCACGGGATCACTGGCGGTGCAACGAGGCGCTGCCCGCGCTGCTCGCCGGAGCTGACGGCGTCAGGAGCGGCCGGGAAGCCACTTGCGCTTCTCCATGGTCCTCACGCGGGATGATCCTCACTGATTCGTGCAAGTGGTTTCCCCGCCGCTCCTCAGCGAGCGCCGGGGCCCGACTGGGTCGGTCCCGCGGACTTGAGGACCAGTCCCGGCGGAGGCACGACCGACGGAGAGGGATTGGCGAGCTCCTCGAGCGCCGGGTTCACGAACGCGGCCAGCCGGTTGGACCCGGACGGTGTGAAGTGCACGCCGTCGTCCCCGAAGTCACTCGGCACCACCTGGCCGGCCAGATCGAAGAGGTCCACCGAC
>DASXYV010000341.1:0-3559 GCA_036502305.1 Acidimicrobiales bacterium | reverse complement strand
TGGGGACGGGTAGAGAGAGGTCGATGGGGTTCTTCCTGGCCGTGATGGCCGCCCTGTGCAACGCCATCGCATCGGTGCTCCAGCGGCGGGGCGCCTCGACCGCGCCGGACACCTCGGTGCTTCGGGTCAAGCTGATGACCTACGTCGTCAAGCGTCCGGTGTGGGTGTTCGGCTTCCTCACCATGGTGGGCGCCTTCCTGTTCCAGGCCGGCGCACTCTCGTACGGCCAGCTCTCCACGGTGCAGCCCGTGCTCGTCACCGAGCTGCTCTTCGTGCTCATCATCCTCTCGGTCTGGTCGCGATCACACCCCGGTCGAGAGGAGTGGATCGGCGCCATCGCGGTGTCGGGGGGGCTGGCGGGCTTCCTGCTGGCGGCCAGCCCTTCGGGCGGCAGCGCCAGCGCCACGGCTGGGGACTGGGGCGTGGCCGGCCTGGGCACGGGGGTCGTGGTCGGCGTCCTCATCGTCTTGGCGCTCCGAGCGCCGCCCTTCGGCCGCGCCGCGCTGTTCGGGTCGGCGGCCGCCATCACCTTTGCCCTCAACGCCGCCTTTATCAAAGCGTCGACCAACCTCATCGGTCAGGGCACCGTCCATTTCCTCGCCAGCTGGCCTCCCTACGCGGTGGCCATCACCGGGCTCGGCGCCTTTTTCATCGTCACCAATGCCTTCCAGAGCGGCCCGTTGACGGCGACCCAGCCCGCGCTCACCGTCGTCGACCCCATCGCCAGCATCATCATCGGGGCCGAGGTGTTCGGGGAGAGCTTGCGAGACAGCGCCGGGTGGGTGGCCGTCGAGTGCGTCACCCTGGTGATCATGGCCGTCGGGGTCGTCCTGTTGAGCCGGGGCCCGTTGGTGTCGACCGAGATGGGCGAGGCCACCGCCGGACGGGCCAAGGACTCTGGCGCGACCACCCCACCGCTTTCGTCGGCAGATCAGTCCGCGGTCAGGCCGTCCGGCTGGTCCAGCTGATCCTGCGCGCGGATCTCAGGCGGCGTCCTCGTCCGGCTTCCACGCCGCCAGGTCGGCCAGGCGCTCGTCGTTCGAGAACACCTCGACGATCGGAACCTGAAGGCCGACCCGCTTCTGAATCCGCTCCACCTCCAGGACCTGGTCCCACAGCACGAGCGTCACGACGATGCCCTCGACCCCGGCGCGAGCCGTGCGCCCCGAACGGTGGAGGTAGCCCTTGTGGTCCTCGGGCGGGTCGTAGTGGACCACGACGTCCACGGCGTCGATGTCAAGTCCTCGGGCGGCGACGTCGGTCGCCACCAGCGCCGGAAGTTGCCCACGGGAGAAGTCGCGCAGCGCCCGCTCCCGGATCCGTTGGGGCAGATCACCATGGATCGGGGCCGCCTTCACGCCCTCCCTCTCCAGCTGCTGGGCCAGGCGATCGGCGCCTCGCTTGGTCCTGGTGAAGAACAGCGTCTTGTCGACACCGCGTGCGACGGCGGCGGCCACCTTGACCTTGTCGAGCTGATGCACCGCCAGGAACCGGTGCTCCATCTCCTCGACCGTCACCTGGGTGGAGGTGACCTCGTGGCGCACGGGGTCGCGCAGGTAGTGGCGGACGAGGTAGTTGACGTCGCCGTCGAGGGTGGCGGAGAACAACAGCGTCTGGTGCGGGCGCTCGACCCGGCGGAGCAGCCACTCGACCTGGGGCATGAAGCCCATGTCGGCCATGCGGTCGGCCTCGTCGAGCACGAGGGTCTCCACGTCCGCCAGGGAGATCGCCCCGCGATTATCCAGGTCGATCAGACGGCCGGGCGTCGCCACGGCCAGGTCCGTCCCTCGCTGGAGCGCTGCGATCTGGCGCTCCATCGGCGCGCCTCCGTAGAAGGCGGCCACGCGCCGGTCGAGGACGGTGCCCAGTGGGGCCAAGACATCCCGCACCTGGAGCGCCAGCTCGCGGGTGGGCACCAGGACGAGGGCGCGGGGCCGTCCAGGTCGCGACCGGCCCATCTGCTGGAGCAGGGGCAGGCCAAACGCCAAGGTCTTGCCCGAGCCGGTCTTGGCCTTGCCGCAGACGTCCCGCCCAGCCAGGACGTCGCCGATGGTCTGGGCCTGGATCGGAAAGGGCTCGGTGATGCCCTGCGCGCTCAGCGCCGCGGTCAGCTCAGGTGTGATACCGAGGCCGTCGAAGGTGACGGTCATGAGTTGGGGACTCTCCTTTTCAGTGGTTCGGATGGCAGTGGTACGGCCACCCCACGGCGCACACCCCTGTGCGCGCCACCACGAAAAGGTCGAGGCGACCTCGATGGGGCCGACCCAAAGGCGACGGCCACCAGGGAAATTGTACCTGAGCGCGTGCCTGCCCACTGCCATGGGGTCACTACCCACCGGCGATGGCGCGCTCCAGGACGGCCCCGAAGGCCAGCAGCCGCTCTTCCGCGCCTGCCGGCCCCACCAGCTGGACGCTGGCCGGCAGGCGACCGGCGGGGACCGGGAGGGCCAGCGCGGGCAGGCCAGCCACGTTGACCGGCAGGGTCAGCATCGTCAGCCGCAGGTCGTCGAGCTCGTCGGCAGCGGGCGGGAACACGGGCAGGGTGGGGAGGGCGATCAGCTCGACCGACGAGAACGCCGCCTCCAATTCCTCCCGCCAGCGCGCCTGGACCGCCTCGCCCGAGGCGCGCGCCTCGGGCTCGACGCTGCCCGCCACCTCGATGCGCTGGGCGACGTCCTCACCCAGCCGATCGCGCCGATCGAGGAGGTGCTCGAGGTTCCCCCAGGCCTCGCCCAGGAGGATGCCACCACCTGCACCGAAGGCCTCGGTCCAGCCGGGCAGCTCCACTCCCTCGACCTTGCACTCGACGCCGGCCAGGGCCCGGTCCACGGCGAGATCGATCTCGGGGTGGACGTCGCCGAACCGGAACCGGCCGACGGTGGACGGCACCCAGTCCGCCACCTCGAAGCCCGGTTCCAGCAGCGCCATGCCCTTCACCACGCCGGCCACGTCCCTGGCCATCGGGCCGATCGTGTCCAGACTGGTGGCTAGCGGCCAGACTCCATCGAGCGGCACCCGTCCCTGGGTCGTCTTGAGTCCCACCGTCCCGCAGCACGCCGAGGGGATCCGCACCGAGCCTCCGGTGTCGCTGCCGAAGGCGAGGTCGGCCTCGTCGCTGGCCACGGCCACCGCTGAGCCGCTGGAGGACCCGCCGGGTATGCGGCGCGGGTCGAGGGGGTTGACGGGCGTCCCGAAGCCGTGGTTGATCCCGCTGGGGCCGAAGGCGAGCTCGTGGAGGTTGGCCTTGCCCACGATGCGGACCCGCCCGTCGCGTTCGGCCGCTCTTGCCCCGGCCATGCACGCCGCATCCTCGGCCGCGGGCAGGGCGTCGTCGGCGACCGCCCGGCACCCCGCCGTGGTGGGCAGGCCGGCCATGTCGATGAGGTCCTTGACCGCCAGCCGATCGCCTGTCCCCGTGGTCTCCAGTCTGTGGATGAAGGTGGCCATGGCGGCGCAACCTAGCCTGTGCCGGTGCGGATCGAGGCGGTCCATGGCGACATCACCCGTCAGGAGGTGGACGCCATCGTCAACGCCGCCACCCAGTCTCTGGGAGGAGGCG
>DASXYV010000340.1:0-3067 GCA_036502305.1 Acidimicrobiales bacterium | reverse complement strand
CCCCCGACAGGCCGCTGCCCCAGTAGTGCTCCACGTAGTGGAGCTGGTCGCGCGTGTCCTCCTCGGTGTATCCCCACGGGAAGTCCGGCGCAGCCGACCACCGCACCATGGCCCCGACCAGGACCAGCGACGCGACCCGCTCGGGGTAGGTCACCGCGAAGAGCGTCGTGATGGGACCCGCCTCCGACCCGCCGAACAGCGCCGCCCGCTCGGAGCCCACTGCGTTCATAACAACCTCGAGGTCGTCCATGCGCTCTTCGAGTGTCGGCACCCCTGTCAGCCGGTCCGATAGTCCCGTCCCCCGCTTGTCGAGCAGGATCAGCCGGGCGAATGAGGCGAGGCGTGTCCAGAACCTGCCCAGGGGCGGGAACTCCCACGAACGCTCCATGAGCGCGAGACCGGGCGGCACCACGACCAGGTCGAGGGGGCCGTCACCAACAACCTGGTAGGCGATGTCGAGATCGCCGCTCTTTGCGTAGCGGGTACTCGGTCGGTCAGGCATCCGCACCCCCTCCCCCGAGGCCAGCGTAGGCCGACAGGTGTGAGGATGGGGGCCGTGGCCGTCCACCCCCGCGCCGCCGTCGGCTTCGGTCGAGCCGCCGACGCGACGAGCGGGCGCGCCCCGACTATCCGCCGGCGGCGCTGCTCGATCGCGCCGGGCTGGTCGATCGGGTGATGTCGACCAGCGTGATGGCCGCCCTTCCGGACGCCGAGCGCGTCGCCGCGGTCGCTGACATCGAGGAGCTGGGCGCCCGGCAGGCCGAGCCGATCCCGATCTCCTACACGACCCAGATCTATCTCTGCGTGCGGCGCTGACGCGTCATCCGAGGCGCTCGACGACCATGGCCATGCCCTGGCCGCCGCCGACGCACATGGTCTCCAGCCCGACGCTCTTGTCGGCGTCCTCGAGCCCGTTGAGCAGCGTCGTCATGATACGGGCGCCGGTCATCCCGAAGGGGTGCCCGAGGGCGATGGCGCCGCCGTTGACGTTGAGCTTGTCCCACTCCACGCCGAGGGCCTTGGCCGCGGGGACGACCTGGGCAGCGAAGGCCTCGTTGATCTCGACCAGGTCGACGTCGTCGATCGTCATCCCCGCCCGCCGCAGCGCCTGGCGGCTGGCCTCGATCGGGCCCAGGCCCATGATCTCGGGGTTGAGGGCCGTGACGCCGCTGGAGACGATGCGGGCCAGGGGCTGGATGCCGAGCTCGGCGGCGCGTGTGTCGCTCATCACGACCACGGCGGCGGCGCCGTCGTTCAGCGGGCACGAGTTGCCGGCGGTGACCTTGCCGTCGGGGCGGAAAGCCGGCTGCAGTGTGGCCAGCTTCTCCACCGTCGTCCCCGGACGGGGACCGTCGTCCTTGGAGACCACGGTGCCGTCGGGCCGGGTCACCGGCGTGATCTCCCGCTCGAAGAAGCCGTTCTCCTGGGAGGTCACCGCCCGCTCTTGGGAGAGCGTGGCAAAGGTATCCATGTCCTCCCGGGACACGTGCTCGAGCTCGGCCACGTTCTCGGCCGTCTGCCCCATGGCGATGTAAATGTCCGGTAGCCCGTCGGCCGGCTTCCATGACTCGGCGCCGCCCGTGGCCCGAGCTGCCGTGCGCTCCGCCGCCTCGGCGAACTGGGGGTTGGTCGTGTCGGGCAGGCTGTCGGAGTTGCCCTTGATGAAACGACTGACCATCTCGACGCCGGCGGCCAGGAAGACGTCCCCCTCGCCGGCCCGGATGGCGTGGGACGCCATGCGGATGGTCTGCAGCGACGACGAGCAGTAGCGGGTGATGGTGGTGCCGGGCACGTCGGGGAGGCCGGCGAGGATGCTCACCACCCGGGCCATGTTGTAGCCCTGCTCGCCCCCCGGCAGGCCGCAGCCGAGCATGAGGTCGTCGATCTCGGCGGGGTCGAGCTCCGGCACCTTGCCCAGCACGGCCTGGACGATCGTTGCGCTGATGTCGTCGGGTCGGAAGTCGACCAGCGTCCCCTTGAACGCTCGGCCGATCGGGGTGCGGGCGGTGGCGACGATCACGGGCTCGGGCATGACAGCTCCTCGACTCGGTCCCCCCTGTCGATCCTCGGATGATACCCAGCCTCGTCGGCAGGCTCTGCGGGAGCCGCTCCGGGCCGCCCACCCCGCCTGGCGGCTACGTCAGCACCGTCTCTCGGTCCTCGTCCGCCTCAGGCCCGCCTCCGGGCCCGCCCGGCTCGGTATCCCCCGCCCGCAATCGCGACCTTCGGCGCGCGTCGAGGCGCTCCGGTCGGGGCCAGCGGACGTGGGTCGCCCAGCCCAGCCGCTCGAAGAGACGGATGACGCCCGCCGTGGCGTCGAGCTGGCCGCGGTCCACGCCGTGGCGGGCAGACGACGGGAAGGCGTGGTGGGCGTTGTGCCACGACTCGCCAAAGCTGAGCAGAGCCAGAGGGGCGAAGTTGGAGCTCCGGTCGGCGGTCTCGAACGGCCTCCGACCGAACATGTGACACAACGAGTTGGTGCTCCATGTGATGTGGTGCAGCACCATCATGCGGACGAGACCACCCCACAGGAAGGCCAGCAGCGCGCCGCTGAGGCTGGCGGTGACCGCCCAGCCGATCACGAACGGGATGGCCAGGCTGGCGGCGCTCCACACGTGCGAGGTCTTCGACACGACGTACATGTCGCGATCCGCCAGGAGGTCAGGGGCCCACCGCTCGGGTTGCGAGGGGTGGGAGTCGAAGAACCAGCCCACGTGGGCATAGACGAGGCCCTTGAGCTGAGGCCAGAACCCGGTGCCGTATCGGAACGGAGAGTGGGGATCGCCCTCGTGCTCGGTATGGGCGTGGTGCTTGCGATGCTGCGCAACCCACGTGAGCGCCGAACCCTCGATGGCCATCGTTCCGGCCACCGCCAGGGCGATCCGCAGCGGTCGGTTGGCCCGGAAGCTGCGATGGGCCAGGAGGCGGTGGAACCCGATGGTGACGCCCAGGCAGGTGACCGCGTACATCACGACGGCGATGACCACGTCCAGACCGCTGATGCCGTGTCCCCACAAGCTGGCCACAGCGACGCCGAGCGCCGCGAACGGACCGACCACCAGGACGG
>DASXYV010000339.1:0-1535 GCA_036502305.1 Acidimicrobiales bacterium | reverse complement strand
GAGGTGGAGGCGCCCATGGGCAGGTCGGAGCGGGATCCCACCCGGATGGCCGTGTCCCGCCGGGGCCGGCCGGCCCGCACGGCCTACCGCGTCGAATCCCGGTACCGGCTTCCGATAGCGGCGACCCTCGTCGACTGCCGGCTGGAGACCGGCCGTACCCACCAGGTCCGGGTGCATCTGGCAGCCATCGGTCATCCGGTTGCAGGCGACGTTCGCTACGGCGGCGCCCAGGCCCGGTTGGCCCTGGAACGGCCGTTCCTGCACGCCCATCGGCTGAGCTTCGACCATCCCCGCACAGGAGAGCGTCTCAGCTTCTCGTCACCGCTGCCGCCCGATCTGACAGCCGTGCTCGCCGAGCTGTCCTAGGCCGGCTTCCAGCGGGCTAAGGCAGGCTGTTGGCCGGCCTCCCGGGCCGGCCTCGCCCGGCTTCCACCGGCCTAGGCACGCTGTTGGCCGGCCTCCCGGGCCGGCCTGGCAACGAGGCCCGGCTGAGTCTCCCGCCCGAACCCGCAGGTCAGGCGGCGAGCAGGAGGGACTCGAGCTCGGGGAACGTGGCCAGCCGGCGGAGGGCATCGCCCTCGACCTGGCGGGCCCGGCGGACGCCGATGCCCAGGCGTCGGGCCGTGTTCTCGAGTGAGGCGGGCTGGCCCGTGTCGAGCCCGAAGCGCAGCCACAGCACGTCGCGCTCGAGGGGGCTCAGGCTCTCGACGGCCCGTCGGAGCTGCTCGCGCCCGATGGCCGAGTCGACCTCCTCCTCGAACGGCTCGCCGGCCGGCGCCACGAGCTCGCCCAGGCTGGTCTCGGAGTCCGGCCCCACGGTCTGGTCGAGGCTGGCCACGACCCGTGCCGCCTGGCGCAGATCCGACAGCTGGCTGAGCGAGACGCCGGCCGCCTCGGCCAGCTCCTCGTCGTCAGGCTCCCGTCCCAGCTCGACAGCCAGCTCCCGGCGGGCCGTGTCGACCCGGCGAGCGCGCTCGGCGGCGTCCATCGGCAGTCGGATGGACTGCCCCGTGTTGTGGACCGCCCGCTGGAGGGCCTGACGGATCCACCACGTGGCGTAGGTGGAGAACCGGAAGCCCCGACGCCAGTCGAACTTGTCGACCGCCCGCATGAGGCCGAAGGTGCCCTCCTGGACGAGGTCGCCCAGGTCGACGCCCCGATCCTGGTACAGGCGGGCCCAGTGCACGACCAGCCGCAAGTTGGCCGTGATCATGCGCTGCCTGGCCTCGTCGTCGCCGGCCTCGATGCGCTTGGCCAGCTCCACCTGCTGATCGGCCGTGAGCAGGGGATATCGGGCCAGGTCGTCGAGAAAGAGCCCGACGGCATCTCCCAAGGGCGCGGACGATCTCCTGGTCGCCTCCTTGGTGGCGGTATCCCGTGCTGTAGCGATGATCTTCACCCCTCTCGAAATTCGTTCCCGAACACCCAAACACCCCAAGCGCCCTGGCAATTCCACCCCGCGAGACAGAAGCCGGCCGGCGTGCTTTCCCGAGATTGTGTCGTCGAGCTGCTCGCCGACCGGCCGCCGCCGCCCC
>DASXYV010000338.1:0-2568 GCA_036502305.1 Acidimicrobiales bacterium | reverse complement strand
GCACGGCTTCGCCCGTGACGTCCTCGCCACCGTCGACGGCCTGGCGCTGAAGCGACCGTTCGCGGTCGGTCACTCGGGTGGCGGCGCCGGTCTGCTGCTCGCCGAGCAGGCCCGCCCAGGAACGTTCCGGGCGCTCTACCTTTTCGAGCCCATCGTGTTCCCCCCGAGCGGCCCCTTCCCCACCGGGTCGGGCGACAATCCCCTCACGGAGTCGGCCCGGCGCCGGCGGGAGATCTTCGAGTCCCGCCAGGAGGCCTTCGACAACTACGCCTCCAAGCCGCCGTTCGACCGACTGGCGCCCGAGGCATTGCGCGCCTACGTCGATCACGGCTTCGCCGACCAGGACGACGGGCGCGTGCGCCTCAAGTGCCGGGGCGAGACGGAGGCCCTGGTCTACGAGCAGAGCTGGAGCCACGACGCCTACGACCACCTGCCCGAGGTCAGGTGCCCGGTGACGGTCGCCTGCGGCGCCATGTCCGACACCTTCGGAGCGGCGCTGGTCGATGCCGTGGTCGATCGCCTCCCGCGGGCCCGCGGCGAGGTCGTGCCCGGTGTCGGTCACTTCGGGCCTCTCGAAGACCCTGCCCTCCTGGCCCGCTCGATCCGATCGGCCTTCGCCAGCGAGGGGCGGCCCGCGAGGCCGGCCTGAACGCTGGGTCCCGATCGAGGCCATCACCCCCGCGCGATACACCCCGCCTCTAGCCTGTGGGCGATGTCCCTGCCCCTACCCACCGCACTGTCCCCGTCCAAGGTGTCGTCGTTCAAGGACTGCGCGCTGGCGTTCCGCTTCTCGGCCATCGATCGCCTTCCCGAGCCCCCCTCCCCCTGGACGGTCAAGGGCAACCTCGTCCACCATGCCCTTGAGCAGCTCTTCTGGCTGGTCCCCGCCGGGGAGCGCACCCTCGAGGCGGGACTGGAGCAGCTCGATCGGGCCTGGGGGTCCGCCCGGGAGGAGCCCGAGCTGACGGCCCTGGAGCTCACGCCGACCCAGACCGACGAGCTCCGGGCCGACACCGAGCGGCTCGTCCGGGGCTACTTCGAGCTCGAGGACCCGGACCAGGTGACGGCGGTGGGCGTGGAGCTGGCCCTCGAGGCCGACCTGGGTGACCTGCGCCTCAGGGGCATCATCGACCGCCTCGACATCGATCGGGACGGTCGCCTCGTGGTCACCGACTACAAGACGGGTCGGGTCCCGGGTCAGGCCCAGGAGCAGCTCCGCCTGGCGGGCGTCCACTTCTACGCCTTCTTGTGCGAGCAGGTCCTGGGCGAGCGGCCCGCTCGGGTGCAGCTGCTCTACCTGCGCGAGCCGCTGAGCATCTCGACCGTCCCGTCCGACCAGTCGATGCAAGGGCTACGCCGCCGGACCTCGGCGATCTGGTCGGCGATCGAGCGGGCGTGCCGGCTCGAGGACTTCCGGCCCAAGCCCTCCCCGCTGTGCGGGTACTGCAACTGGCAGGAGTACTGCCCGGCGTTCGGCGGTGACCCCGCTCGCGCCGTGGAGTTGCGGGGCCAGCCGACGTTGGTCTGAGGTGTTCCGCGGCGAAGCGGGCCGGCTGCCGGGCCGGAACGACCGGGCCGGGAGCCTGGTGATCCTCCGCAATCGCGTCGCGGCCTTCGACCGGGCCGTCGACGCCGCCTTCGACCACCTCCGGGGCAACAACGTCGCCAACCGGGTGATGTACGGAGCCTCGGCTGTAGGCGACCACAGCCTGATCTGGCTCATCGTCGGGGCCGCGCAGGCCTTGGTCTCCGAGCGCCGCCGGCAGTCCGCGGTGCGGATGGCTGTCGCCCTGGGGGCCGAGTCGGTGTTGGTGAACGTCGGCATCAAGTCGCTCGTTCGGCGCCGCCGGCCTCCGTCGTCGGACTCCCGTCCCCTGCCCCTGCGCCAGCCCGTCACCAGCAGCTTCCCGAGCGGTCACGCCACCTCGGCCTTCTGCGCCGCCGGCCTGCTGTCCGAGGGCGACCCGCTGTGGCCCCTCTACTACGGCCTCGCCGTGGTGGTGGCTTCGAGCAGGATCCACGTCCGCATCCATCACGCGTCCGACGTGCTGGCTGGGGCGGCGATCGGCGCCCTGCTCGGGCGCATCGGCCGGCGCCTCGCTCCGCTGGCCCCACCATCGAGGTGAGCGCGGAATCTCACCGGAGGCTGCCGCGTTGAGGGGTTCATGACCAGATTGTCCTTTGACGTCAACTGGGACTATCTCTGTCCCTTCGCCCGCAACGCCCACGAGCACCTGGTGGCGGCCCTTGCCGGGGGCGCCGACTGGGAGGTCGGCTTCGTTCCGTTCTCCCTCAGCCAGGCCCACGTCGAGGAGGGTCAGCCCGCCGTCTGGGACAACCCCGAGAAGACTTCCCACCTCCTCGCCATGCAGGCGGGCATCGTGGTGCGTGACCGCTACCCCGACGCGTTCCTCGACGTGCACGTCTGGCTGTTCCGGGCCCGGCACGACGAGAGCAGGGACCTCCGCGAGGAGGCCGAGGTACGTCGGGTGCTGGCCGACAGCGGCGTGGATCCCGACCGGGTCAAGGCCGAGATCGCCGATGGATGGCCGCTCGAGACGTTCCGCA
>DASXYV010000337.1:0-3623 GCA_036502305.1 Acidimicrobiales bacterium | reverse complement strand
GTCAACACCAACTACCGCTACGGCGACGACGAGCTGGTCTACCTCTGGGACAACGCCGATGCCGTGTCCGCCATCTTCCACGGCACCTTCAGCGAGCGCATCGAACGGCTTCGCTCGCGCCTGCCCCGGATCAAGGGCTGGCTGTGGGTGGACGACGGATCGGGCCCCTGTCCCGACTGGGCCGTCGACTACGAGGACGCCGTCAAGTCGGCGAGCGACCCGGTCGCGCCGCCCTGGGGGCGCAGCGGCGACGATCTGTACCTGCTCTACACGGGCGGCACCACGGGCATGCCCAAGGGCGTCATGTGGCGACAGGACGACCTGTTCGCCGCCCTCAATGCCGCCGCGCCAATCAAGTACGACGAGGACGCCGGCCTCGCCGGGGTGCGGGCCACCCTCCCGCGCGCGGGGCCGGTCTTTCTTCCCGCCTGTCCGCTCATGCACGGCACGGGCGCCTTCCCGGCCTTCACCGCCCTCAGCGTCGGCGGGTCGGTCGTCCTGCTGCCCGGGCGAACGTTCGACCCCGAGGAGTTCCTCTCCACCGTGGCCGCCGAGCGGGTCAACAACACGTCGATCGTGGGCGACGCCTTTGCCAAGCCGATCCTTCGGGCGTTGGACGAGGCCCCGGAACGGTGGGACATCTCCAGCCTACGCGTGGTGATCTCCTCAGGGGTGATGTGGAGCGAGCCGACCAAGCAGGGCTTGCTGCGGCACCACCCCGACATGCTCCTGGTCGACTCCTTCGCCTCCTCCGAGGCCCTCGGCATGGGGCGATCGATCTCGGGCGCCGAGCGGCGGGCGAAGACGGCGCGCTTCGTCCTCGGCAGGAACGCTCGCGTCATCGCCGATGACGGGCGGGACGTTGTCCCGGGCTCGGGCGAGGTCGGCCTCCTCGCCGTGCGCGGGCGCAACCCCGTCGGGTACTACAAGGATCCCGAGAAGACGGCGCAGACGTTTCCCACCATCGATGGGGCGCGGTACTCGATCCCCGGCGACAACGCGACCGTCGATGCCGACGGGACTCTGCGGGTGTTGGGCCGCGGATCGGTCTGCATCAACACCGGAGGCGAGAAGGTCTTTCCCGAGGAGGTCGAGGAGATCGTCAAGCTGCACCCGGCAGTGCGCGATACGGTCGTGGTGGGTATACCTGACGAGCGCTTCGGTGAAGCCATCTGTGCCGTCATCGAGGCGGTCCCCGACGCGACGCTCGAGCCGGACGAGATCGCGGCACACGTAAAGGGTCGACTGGCAAGCTACAAGGCGCCTCGCCACGTCCTCGTCGTGGAGACCATCGGCCGGGCAGCCAACGGCAAGGCCGACTACGGGCGCCTCCGGACCATGGCCGTAGCCGCCCGCGGCATCGAGACAGCGACACCATGAACGGAGCTCAGATGTGGACCACACTCGCTGATGCACTGCAGTCCAGCCTCCATCCCAGCGCGCCACCGATCGCCATCACCTTCTCGACCGAGCCGCCAGCTGGCGTCGAGCCCTACGACGCGCCCATGCCGCCACCGACGCCAGACGGGCGCACGGGTCGAGCCCCGGCCGGCTGCGTCTTCTGGATGAAGGGGGTCGAGCGCACGTTCAGCACGGCACCCGCCGACCACGGCAACTGCAGCGTGGGCAGCATGACCCACGGGCTGGCGACGATGGCCGAGGTGAGCGGCCGTGCCGACATCGCCGCGCTCCTCGAGGCCGGCTGGATCACCGAGGACATGATCCCCGGCATCCCGGTCGTCCGGGACCGGCCGGGTGCCATCACCTACGGACCCCTCGCGGACACGCCGGTCGACCCCGACGTGATCCTCGTCCGGCTGACGGCGAAGTCCCTCATGGTCCTCTCTGACGCCCTGCCGGGCCTCCGGATCGAAGGCAAGCCACAGTGCCATATCGTCGCCGCGGCCAAGGAACAGGGTGAGGTGGTCGCCAGCGTCGGCTGCATGCTCAGCCGCACCCGCACCGGCATGTCGAGCGGCGAGGTGACCTGCGCCATCCCCGCGTCGCGCCTCGGTGAGGTGGTGGAGCGGCTCGAGTCGACGGCGCGAGCCGACGCCGCCGTCGCGTCGTACGCCGCCGAGGACGCCCGTCGCTTCAGCTAGGCCGGCCCGGGAGGCCGGCCGGAGAACCAGCCGCAGGCGCGAAGCGCCCAGGCCTCAGCCGGCGCGGGTGCCGAAGACTGTCGCCAGCTCCTCGGGGACGGCCGTGTCGAGTTGGCTGTAGGTGCAGCTCTCCGGGCGGCGGTCCGGGCGCCACCGGCGGAAGGTCGTGGCGTGCCGGAACCGGTTCCCCTGGAGGTGGTCGTAGGCCACCTCGCACACGAGCTCGGGACGGAGGGGCTCCCAGCTGAGATCCTTCTTGGCGTTCCAGCGGCTACGGGCTCCGGGCTTGCGACCTTCGTCGGCCGAGGCGCCGACCTCCGCCTCGGCCCACCCCTTCCAGGGGTGGCCGCTGAGGTCCTCGGTGCGATAGGGCTCGAGCTCGGACACCAGCTGCCGGCGGCGCTCCATCGAGAAGGACGCGGTCACCCCGAGGTTGTGGAGGGTGCCCTCGTCGTCGTACAGGCCGAGCAGCAGGGACCCGACGATCCCGCCGTGCTTGTGCCACCGGAACCCGGCGACGACGCAGTCCGCGGTGCGCTCGTGCTTGACCTTGATCATCGCCCGCTTGCCTTCCCGGTAGGTGTCCTCGAGGCCCTTGGCGACGATGCCGTCGAGACCGGCGCCCTCGAAGCGTGAGAACCATTGCTCGGCGAGCTCTCGGTCGGTGGTTGCCGGCGTGAGGTGGATCGGCGGGCGGGCGGAGCGCATGGCGCCCACCAGCAGCTCCCGCCGTCGGCGCAGCGGAAGCGACCGCAGATCCTTGTCGCCCAGCGCAAGCAGGTCGAAGGCCACGAAGGATGCCGGCGTCTCGGCGGCCAGGCGTCGAACCCGCGACTCGGCGGGATGGATGCGCTGCTGCAAGGCGTCGAAATCGAGGCCAGCCGGCCCGGCGATCACGATCTCACCGTCCACGACGCAGCGCTCGGGAAGCGACTCCCGCACGGACTCCAGCACCTCGGGGAAGTAGCGGGTCATGGGCCGCTCGTTGCGGCTCCCCAGCTCGACCTCGTCCCCGTCGCGGAACACGATGGTGCGAAATCCGTCCCACTTCGGCTCGTACAGCGTGCCCGCCACCGTCGGCAGCTCGCGCGCCAGCTTGGCCAGCATGGGCTCGATCGGGGGCATGACGGGAAGGTCCACGGCCCTACAGCCTGGCACGATCGGTCCGGCGGTGGGCGGTGGCCGGGCTTGACCCGGTCGAGAGCGCGCCGGGCCCGATCCAGGCCCCCGGTGTAAGGTCCTTGCTGACATAGCCGTCAGGGAGTGCTGCGAGCATCAGGGGGTTGGGATGACGCAGGTCGGTGACGCAGTGGTGCTCGACACCAGCGACGTGGACCGCCACGTGGGGCGACCCGTCGGCGGGGGGCAGCTCAAGGAGCCCGTCACCGTGACGGACATCCGCCGCTGGGTGCAGGGGATGCAGTATCCGAACCCGATCCACTACGACGACGAGGTGGCGGCGGCCAGTCCCTGGGGGCGGATCGTGGCCCCGCAGTCGTTCACCATCTGCTGCGACGTCGG
>DASXYV010000336.1:0-6994 GCA_036502305.1 Acidimicrobiales bacterium | reverse complement strand
GGTGTCGACCGCGACCAGCACCCGCTGGTGCGCACCTATCACCGCCTGCTCGTGTGGGACATCGTGCGAGCACCCTTTGTCACGAGGGCCGCCGACCGTCTGCTCAATCCCCTCCTCGGCAAGAGCCTCGTTCTCTACCTGGACCGCCCGGCATGAGGGCGGTCTCGGTCCCGGAGGTCCGGGGTGTCCTCAGCGCTCCCGACGTCGTCGCCACGGCGGAGTCCATCGCTGCCGTCCAGCTGGCCAACGGTATGATCCCGTGGTTTCCCGGCGGTCACGCCGACCCCTGGAACCACGTGGAGGCGGCGATGGCCCTGTCGATCGGCGGGCTCAGGGCCGAGGCCGAGCGCGCCTACCAGTGGCTAGTGGACACCCAGCATCCCGACGGCTCATGGTGCATGTACTACCTCGGGGCGGGCGTGGAGCAGCCCCGGCGCGACACCAACGTCTGC
The DNA here is from genome assembly GCA_036502305.1 of Acidimicrobiales bacterium. Classification (GTDB taxonomy): domain Bacteria; phylum Actinomycetota; class Acidimicrobiia; order Acidimicrobiales; family AC-9; genus AC-9. Next base: position 6,542 of record DASXYV010000336.1, on the reverse strand, counting down.
AGCTACCTCGCTGTCGGCGCCTGGCACCACTTCCTCCAGACCGGCGACCGGGGGTTCCTCGAGACCTTGTGGCCCGTGGTGACCCGCGCCCTCGACTTCGTGCTTGGGTTCCAGCAGCCGGGCGGGGAGATCCTGTGGTCGGTGGAGCCCGACGGCACGCGAGGGCGGTACGCGCTGCTGACCGGCTCGTCGTCGGTGTACTTCAGTCTGCGGTGCGCCGTCGCGGCCGCCGAGCAGCTCGGCCTGGAGCGGCCCGACTGGGAGCTGGCGGCCGGGCGGCTGGCGCACGCCGTGGCCTTCTGTCCCGAGGCGTTCGAGCCCAAGGACCGCTGGGCGATGGACTGGTACTACCCGGTCCTCTCCGGCGCGCTGGTCGGCGGGCCCGCCCGGGCTCGAATGGCCGAGCGGTGGGCGCAGTTCATGATGGACGGACGCGGCGTCCGCTGCGTCTCCGACCGGCCCTGGGTCACCGCCGCCGAGACGGCCGAGTGCGTCATGGCCCTCGACGCATCGGGCCTGCGGGAGGACGCCCTGCGGCTGTTCGACTGGGTGCAGGGCTTCCGCCACGACGACGGCTCGTACTGGACCGGCTGCGTCTATCCGGAGGGGGTGCACTTTCCGGGGGGAGAGCGAAGCACGTACACGGCGGCGGCGGTCGTGCTGGCGGCGGACACGCTGGCTGGGACGGGATCCACGGCCGGCCTGTTCCGGGGTGAGGGACTGCCGGCCGGGTTGGACCTCTCAGATCCCGTGGGCGACCCGACGCGCCACCCGTAGGCTGCCGCACTCGCCCTCCTGGGCGAAGGCGCCCGAGGCCAGCGCGCGGGACCACAGCTCGAACGGCGGACGGCCCCCGTCCGCGGGATCCGGGAACACGTCGTGGATGGCGAGCAGGCCACCCTCGGCCACGTGGGGGGCCCAACCTCGGTAGTCGGCCCACGCCGGCTCCGCGCCGTGGCCGCCGTCGATGAAGACGAGCGACAGCGGGGTGCGCCAATGGGCCGCGATCGTGGGCGAGTCCCCGACAACGGCGACGACGTCGCGCTCGAGGGCGGCCTCTGCCAGAGTCCGGCGCCAGGTCGGGAGGGTGTCCATGCGCCCGGTACCGCGGTCGATCAGCATCGGGTCGTGGTGCTCCCAACCGGCCTGGTTCTCCTCCGACCCGCGGTGGTGGTCGACGCTGAAGAGCACGCTGGCCCCCTCACGGGCGGCGGCGCCGAGGTAGATGCTCGACTTGCCGCAGTAGGCCCCGACCTCCAGCAGCGGGCCCAGCCCGGACGCCGCGGCGTCGACGCCCACCCGGAAGAGCTCGAGACCCTCGCTGTCGGGCATGAAGCCCTTGGCCGCCCGGGCCAGGGCCAGCAGGTCGTCCGGCATGGCCGGCCCGGGAGGCGGGCCCGAGGGCATGGCCGGCCCGGGAGGCCGGCCCGAGGGCATCGTCGCGGCGACGCGAGGGGTGGTCGGCATCTCGTTCAGCTTGTCGGGTGAACGCGAGCTGCGTCCACCGCGGCGCCCGGCCGGCGAGGTTCATTCGGCCAGGGCGACCAGCTGACCTCCGGCGGCCACGTAGAGCTGGCCGCCGCCACTGCCCGGCGTGGCGAAGTGATTGGCCTCCCCGACGTGGACCCGCGCCCGGACGGCGCCCGTGGTGAGGTCCAGGGCGACCGCGTCGCCTGCGTTGCGGTCGAGGGCCCAGAGCGTGCCGCCGGCGACGATCGCCGGTCCGGTGGTGAGGGAGGCGACTCTCCAGGCCACGCTGAAGCTCGGTTGCCCTCCGCTCTCGAGGCGGAGGGCGACCAACCCATCCTCGCACGGCACCACGATCAGCGGCGCGCTGAACGTCGTGGCCCCGAGCGCGCTGCCGCACACCTGACCTGAGTACGCCTGTCCGCCGACCCCCCCGAGGTGGTCGGTGTGCAGCAGGTAGCCGACGCCGGCCTTGCCGATCTGGAAGACGAGGCCCCCACCCACCTGGAGCGGGGTGGTGGAGCCCAGGTCGCGGTCCTCCGCGTTGAGCTGCGGCGAGTCGGTCGGTGTGAACGAGTCGAGCTGGTGAAGGTCGGGCGACAGCCGGATCACCGAGTTGCCCCCGTCGTAGCCCGTGGTGGCGTTGCCGTTTCCGGTGGCGACGAGGAGGGTGCCGTCGGGCGCCAGCGCCGCTCCCGGCGGCGCCCAGATGGCACCCTTCCGCTGGGACGGGACCTGGTACACGAGAGGGGGATTGGTGGGCGTGCGAGTGTCCACCCCGACCAGGTAGCCGTGGTAGGCGCCGCAGTCTCCGAACAGCCCGCCGAAGGGCACGTAGACGCGCCCGGCCGAGAGCGTGAGCGCACCTCGCTGTTGCTCGACGCGTGGGTCAGCACCCTGGGGGTCGACGACCGTCCGGGAGCGGATGGCGCCGTTCGTCAGGTCGAGCGCGGCGAGCACGTGCCGGCCCGGGCGCTCGAAGGCCACGACCCATACGATCCCGGCGGAGGCGTCGATGACGGGTGTGCCGGTGATGCCGCTGGGGTCGATGTTGCCGCAGGGGAGGTCGCCGCCAGCGACAGGCTGTCCCAGCGTCGTGGTCCACAGCACCCGGCCGGTGCCGGCCTGCACGGCGAGGACGGTGTTGTGCTCGGTGGCGACCACGACCCGGTCAGCCACTGCGAGGGGCTGGGCGTAGACATCGCCGGAGATCGAGGTGGACCATCGTCGGCTCGGCGTGGCGAAGGCCGGCGCGCCAGGATCCACGCCGGTGCGCGTCCCGTCGCGGTGGTAGGTCGGCCAGTCGCCCGCCGCCAGCGCCCGCCCCGGGCCGGCGAGGGTCGACGACGGTGCGGTGGCCCGGGGAGTCGAGCTGCAGGCGGCCAGCAGCACCGCGCCGGCGAGGATGGCGAGAATGGGGGCGAGGACCCGGCGCATCGGCACGGCCCATCATCGCCCTGATCGCCGCAGGTTCGTTCGCGGGCCCCGCGCCAGCGTGTTGCCGCCATCAGGGTGGGCCGACAGAGCGACCCTTTACCATTGGCCGCTGTATGGAGATGTTCCCCGCCGAGCGGGCCCCCGCGGTCAGGCGTCTGAGCCTGGTCCGCCTCAGCTCAGAGATCGCCCGGTCGGTGGCGACCGTGGGCAAGGTCGCCGTCGAGGGCGAGGTCGTCCAGCCCGGCACGGCGCGGACGGGTGCCGTGTACTTCACCCTCCGGGACCGGGTCGCCCAGATCACCGTGGTGTGCCCACGGGCCCGCCTCGGTCGGTGCCGAACGGTCCACGGCGAGCGGGTGAGTGTGACCGGCACCCTCGGCTACGTCAACGAGCGGGGCCAGCTGCAGCTCTTCGCCGACGAGGTGGCGCCGGTGGGCGAGGGGGCGATCCTGGCGGCCATCGCCGACCTGCGTCGGCGACTGACAGCCGAGGGCCTGCTCGATCGGGCCCGCCGGCCGCTGCCATTGCTGCCCGCGTCGGTCGGCGTCGTGTGTGGTGCCGACGCCGCCGTCCGCGCCGACATCGAGTCGGTGGTCGCGGCCCGCTTCCCCGGCTATCCGGTGCAATTCGCCGAGGTGGCGGTCTCGGGCCCCGGTGCGGCGGAGGCGGTCGTCGGCGCCCTGCGGGCTTTCGACGCCACGCCCACCGTCGAGGTCGTCATCCTCGCTCGGGGCGGCGGCGATCCGGCGTCGCTCCTTCCGTTCAGCGATGAAGAGCTGTGCCGGGCGATCTGCGCCTCGTCGACGCCGGTCGTGTCTGCCATCGGCCACGACCGCGATCGCCCGCTGTGCGACGACGTGGCCGATCGGCGCTGCGGCACGCCGTCGCTCGCCGCCACGGCGGTGGTCCCCGACGAGGTCGCACTGCGTACGCACCTCGACGGGCTGCTCGAGTCGGTGCACGCCTCGTGCGTACAGGCGGTCGCGGCGGGCGGCGACCGCCTCGAGGCGATCGACCTTCCGGCCGCACTGCGTTCAGGCGTGACGACCGCGGTGGAGCGGCTGGACCGGGCCGCTGGCCGCCTGCAGCTCGTCGATCTGCGCCGCCGGGTGGCGGATGCGAGCCAGCGGTTGGCGTCGGTCGACTGGCGCTCGCCCTTGCCGCGTCGGCTGGCCACCCTCGACGGTGACCTCTCCGGCCGCCGCCGCACCCTCGACGCCCTGGACCCGACCCGGGTGCTGTCGCGGGGTTACGCCATCGTGCGCACCGCCGACGGCAGCGTCGTGCGTAGTCCTGCTCAGCTGACCGCCGGCGACGAGCTCGACGTGGCGGTGGCCGAGGGGCGCATCCACGCTGCCGTGACCCACGACGACAGCGACGACAGCTGATGACCGAGACCGACGATCTCGAGACCCTGACATACGAGGAGCTGGTGGAGAAGCTCGAGGACCTCACGCGACGGATCGCGTCCGGCGAGGTGGGGATCGAGGAGGCGTCGGAGCTTTACGAGCGGGCCGGCGTGGTCCACCGCCTGGCGGCCGAGCGACTGGTCCAGGTACGGGCGAGGATCGAGCGCCTCGACGGCGCCTAGTCCCGCCGTCGTTTCCTACGGAACGACCGGCCGCCGCCGCGGCGCCTTGGCCGCCACCTCCGCCGGCACGTCGATCTCCATCCGCAGCAGGGCGCCGCCCAGGGTCTTGCCCAGGTTGTCGGACCGCAACGAACGGGGGCCACCACCGCCGAGGGCGCGCTCCATCACGAAGTTGAGCGCCAGCACGTTGGCCGCCTCGTAGCGCCGCACCTGGCCGAGCACGATCGAGCCGAAATGGCGCTTCACCCGATCCGCCGTCACCTCGGCCCGGATCGCGTCGTACGCCGCTTCGTCGTAGGCGAACAGGGCGACGTTGGAGATATCGCCCTTGTCCCCGGCCCGGGTGCCGCAGAGATCGCGCAGCTGGATGCGGGCCGTCACAGCCCTCAGACCTCGACCATCTCGATGGCGACCCCCGGATCGACCGCCGCCTTGTCGACGAGCGCGGGCCACAGTCCCATGAGTTGGGAGGGTGCGCCGCCCATGCCCCTGCCGGTGCCGGTCAGACCCCATGGGGGCGCGGACAGCGCCATGGGAGCCATCTCCCGGGCAACGCGCGCCGCGGTCGCCTGGTCACCACAGCGCCACGCCAGGCGCACGATCACCTCGGGTGCCTCGTCGGCGCCCTCGAGCGGGACGGTCGGGCCGTGCAGCGCATTGACGCCCCAGTACTCCTCGAGCCAGTCGTCGACGACGTGACCCGCCAGCTCCACCCGCCGGCGGAAGATGGCCGCCGCCGCTCGGGCCTTGGCGTAGGCGTCCGGCCACGAGAAGGCCACCCGGCTCTCGCCGCTCCATCCGTAGGGATAGGTGAACAGCGCCTTGTAGGTGGGCGTCGCCGCCGAGCCCCGGACGCCCGACAGACGGACGCGGTCGCCTCCCAGATCGTCGAGAGCCACAGAGGTGAAGTCGGCGACGACGTCGGGCGTCAGGTACGCGGCCGGATCGTGCACCTCGTACAGCAGCTGGTGGCGCACGGTGTCGAAGTCGACGCTCCCCCCGGTTCCGGGCGCCTTGGTCAGCACCGCGGTCCCGTCGGCTTCGCACTCGGCGATCGGGTAGGCGAAATTCCAGGGCTCCGGCACCGTCCACCACTCCCCGGAGAGATTGCCGCCCGTCGACTGCCCGGAGCACTCGCACAGGTGGCCGACGACGATGCCGGCAGCCAATCGGTCCCAGTCGTCGGCGGCCCAGCCGTGCTCGTGCACGAGTGGGGCCAGGAACAGCGACGGATCCGCGGTCCGGCCGGTGATGACCACGTCGGCCCCCTCGGCCAGCGCCGACACGATGGGCCCGGCACCGAGATAGGCGCTGGCGAACAGCAGGTCTCCCGGGAACGCCGACCACGGCTCGCCCGTCTCGGCGTTCGCCAGCGCGCCGCTGCCGCCAGCACCCGCCAGCTCCTCGACCCGGCCGGTGAGGTCGTCGCCGACCACGGTGGCGATGCGGATGCCGCTGATCCCGAGCCGCTTGGCGGTCTCCACCGCGGCCCGGCCGGCAGCGACGGGGTTGATGCCGCCGGCGTTGGTGATGACCTTGGTGCGCCGGTCGGCGACGTAGGGGAGCGCGATGGACAGGTAGGCGGGGAGGTCGCGCGTATAGCCGAGGGCCTCGTCGCGCTGGCGGTCCTTTTGAAGGATGGCCAGGGTGAGCTCGGCCAGGGCTTCGAGGCAGAGGTAGTCGACGCCCGCCTCGAGCAGCCTGCGGGTGGACCCGACGTGGTCACCGTAGAAGCCCTGCCCGCCCGCCACCCTGGTGGTCACGCCGTCGGCTCCGCCTGGCGGGCCCGGTCGAGGACGGCGCCGAGACCAGGCGCCTCCCGGGCCCCGAACGCCTGGTTGACGTCGAGCCGCTCGAGCGTCTGCTGAAGCGTCCGCTGCCCGCTCCGCAACGGGTGGGCGGCGAAGAAGGCGTGGACGTCGGCGGCCAGCTCCGGCGGCCGCCACAGGGCGCTGACTCCTTCCACCATGCGCGGGATGGTGTTGTCCGGAAGTCGCGCCAGCAGCTCCTCCCACCGCTCCTTCACGAATGCCCACGCCTGCGGTCC
>DASXYV010000335.1:0-1836 GCA_036502305.1 Acidimicrobiales bacterium | reverse complement strand
AAGACGATGCTCAACAACGGCCTGGCCACCTCGATGGAACAGGCGGTCGAGGACGAGGCCCGCTGCCAGGCGATGAACTTCTCCAGCGCCGACACCGTCGAGGCCGTGCAGGCCTTCAGCCAGAAGCGCGAGCCCAAGTTCCGAGGAGTCTGAGCGGACACCGTCAGCCGCTCAGCTGCTCAGCTGCTCAGCTGCGGAAGATGGCCTCCAGCCAGGTGCGCCGACCACAGGCGGGGCAGGGGAGCAGGCGGGAGTACCGCCGCCCCGGGATCCAGAGCCAGAACGGGAAGTGACGACGGACGAAGTCGGCGTACGTCATCCGCGTGTGGACCCCGCACGAGGAGCACACGAGGACCATGGTCCCAGGGCGCGGCGCAGGCGCAGAGAACAGCGCGCGCCGGCCCGTCGCCTCGGGCGCCTCGTGCCCTCGTTCATCGGCGCCCACGCCGGGAGCCCAGAAGAGTGCCCGCCGGCCCAGGGGATCGGAACCACTCACCATCTCAGCTCCCCACGGTCTCCCGCCCGCTCGTCCGCCCGTTCATGTCGGCGTGGAGCGTCCGAGCCAGGGCGCGGTACGCCTCGGCGCCCGGTGAGCCGGGGGCGTGGCGGAGGATCGAGCGGCCCCGAGCGGGCGCCTCGGCGAAGCGGATGGACTTGCCGACCGGAGGGTCGAGGACGGGCAGCGCATAGCGATCACGCACGTCGCCGAGGATCTGTCGTGAATGCCGGGTCCTCGGGTCGAGCATGGTGGCGATGATCCCTCGCACGGCGAGATCGGAGTTGGCGAAGGCCCGGACGTCCTCGATCGTGTCGAGGAGCTGGGCCACGCCGCGATGGCTCAGGGCCTCGCACTGCAGGGGGACCAGGACCTCGTCGGCGACGGTGAGCCCATTGATGGTGAGCACGCCCAGCGACGGCGGGCAGTCCACGAGCATGGTGTCGTAGCTGCCTTGCAGCGGCTCCAGTGCCCTGGCCAGGGCGTGCTCGCGACCGGTGCGGGTGAGCAGCAGCACCTCCGAGCCGGCCAGATCGATCGTGGCCGGCACCACGTCGAGCCCCTCGACGGATTGCAGCACCTCCTTCACCGGCACGCGGCGCACGAAGACGTCGTGGACCGACCGAGGCAGGTCGTCGGGGTCGAGTCCCACCGAGTACGTCAGACAGGCCTGGGGATCCAGGTCGACGAGCAGCACACGTTCACCCAGCTCGCTGAGGGCGACCCCCAGCGCGTGCACCGTCGTCGTCTTGGCAACCCCGCCCTTCTGGTTCGCCACCGCCATGACGCGAGCCATCGCCGGAGTTTACGGCGGTAGCCGAGCCGTTGGTGGAAAAAGAGGAAATTTCCATTCACCGTCGCGCACCACCCGATCGCTACGATCATCGCCGGTGAGCCCACGAGCGGAATGCGGGGATCGAGGGTGACACCGGCGCCCGCCAAGGTGACCCCGCAGTATCTCGAGGCCGCGGAGCGGGCGTGCCCGCGGTGGCTGGCATGCGAGATCGACGAGCGACCAGGGACGCGAACGGCGTTCAATCGATGGCGCATCCGCAACGCCCTCGTGGCGAGGGCCACGGCCGCTCACCGGCAGCTGCGGGCGCCCCGGCCCGAGGACTTCGGTCCTCCGCCGAACCTGCTCCCCGAGGAGGCGGCCGTCTTCGTGGAGGCAGGTGCCGGCTACGTTCGTCATTTCGGTGGCCAGGACGTCCGGGCCATCGCCCGCCGGTCGAGCAGGCCCGACTACTGGCCGAAGCGGAACCTCACCGTCGCCGGCGCCATCGATCTCACGGTCGAGGACGCGGCCGGCCACCTGGAGCTCCGGCAGCTCGAGCTGTGGG
>DASXYV010000334.1:0-7088 GCA_036502305.1 Acidimicrobiales bacterium | reverse complement strand
CACAGCGACGTAGGCAGCGTCCCTCGCCAGTCGCACCAGCGGATCCACGTGTCGACCGGTCCCGATCGTGAGCAGCGGGAGCTACCGGCCCCGCTCGCCCGGCCACTCGGCGGTCAGCGGCGCCCCGTCGCCGTCTCCGTCTCCGGATTGGCCTCCCGGGCCGGCGTTGTCGGCCAGCCCCTCGGGGGCAGCACCGTCGCCCGGCGCGGCAGTCGGAGCGGAATCGCCTGGTGCGCTCGGCCTCGGTCGCAGCTCCGGGCGCCCGTTCGGTGGCGGGCCGTCATCGGAGGTCGAGGCGAAGTGGGGGACGGTGGCGGCCGCGCCGTCGCCGTGGACGGGGCGACCATACGCACGGTCGACCAGCTGGGCCACCTCCTGCCCGTCGATCGTCTCCTTCTCGAGCAGCGACGCCGCCACCAGCTTGAGACCCTCCGTGTGGCGGGTCAGGAACTGGGTCGCCCGCTCCTCCTGTTCCCGGAGGATGCGCTTCACCTCTTCGTCGATGACCCGGCTGGTGTCCTCGGAGTAGTCCCTGGAGTGCATCAGGTCCTCACCGAGGAAGACCATCCCCTGCGATCCCCAGGCCATGGGGCCGACTCGATCGCTCATCCCCCATTCGCGGACCATCTTGCGAGCCAGCTCGGTGTTGCCGACCAGGTCGTTGTTGGCGCCCGTGGACAGACCCCCGTAGATGAGCAGCTCGGCGACCCTGCCCCCCATCCTCACGGCCAGCGAGTCTTCGATGTACTCGCGGGGATAGATGTGGCGCTCTTCCATTGGGAGCTGCTGGGTGACGCCGAGGGCCATCCCCGTCGGGAGGATCGTCACCTTGTGCACGGGATCGGCGTGCGTCAGAGCGTAAGCCAGCACGGCGTGCCCACCTTCGTGGTAGGCGACGCGCTCCTTCTCGTTGTCGGTGAGCACCAGCGAATCGCGGCGCTGGCCCATCATGACCCGGTCTCGGGCCGACTCGAAGTCCTGCATGGCGACCGCGTCGCTACCTCGGCGCACGGCGTGGAGGGCGGCCTCGTTGACGAGGTTGGCCAGGTCTGCGCCGCTCATCCCCGGGGTGCCACGGGCCACCAGCTCGAGGTCGACGTCGGGAGTCAGGCGCTTGTCCTTGCAGTGGACCTTGAGGATGGGGAGGCGCTCGTCGAGGTCGGGCAGGGGGACGACGATCTGGCGGTCGAAGCGGCCGGGACGGAGCAGGGCCGGGTCGAGGATGTCGGGCCGGTTGGTGGCGGCCATCATCACGATGCCCTCGGTCGTATCGAAACCGTCCATCTCGTTGAGCATCTGGTTGAGCGTCTGCTCCCGCTCATCGTGACCGCCACCCAGGCCGGCGCCCCGCTTGCGGCCGATCGAGTCGATCTCGTCGACGAACACGATGGCCGGCGCCTGCTTGCGGGCCGTCTGGAAGAGGTCGCGGACGCGGCTGGCGCCGACGCCAACGAACATCTCCATGAAGTCCGAGCCGCTCACCGACATGAACGGGACCCCGGCCTCACCGGCGACGGCCCGCGCCAGCAGGGTCTTGCCGGTGCCGGGCGGGCCGACGAGCAGCACGCCCTTGGGAATCCGGGCCCCGATGTCCTTGAACCGGGCCGGCTTCTTCAGGAAGTCGACGACCTCGCTGATCTCCTGTTTGACGCCGTTGTAGCCCGCGACGTCACCGAAAGTCGTTCGCGGGCGCTCGGTCGTGTACAGCTTCGCCTTGGAGCGGCCGATCGACATGATCCCTGACATCTGCCCCTGGGCGCGCCGATTCATCCATATGAAGAAGCCGATGATGAGGACGACTGGAAGGAGGTAGATGAGCACAGAGGAGAAGATGCTCTGTTGCGGGGTGTTGAAGCTCAGCTTCACCCCCTTCGTCCGCATCGTCGTGACGTCGTTCTGGATGGGGGGCTGGGGGCCGTTGACGGTGTAGTCGGAGCCGTTGGTCAGCTTGCCGGAGATGTGGCCGTTGCTGTTGTCGATCGTCGCCGTGGAGACCTGGCTGGCGTTGACGTTGGTGATGTACTGCGTGTAACTCAGCTGCTGGCTCGGGCTGTGAGAGAAGAATGGCGGGATGACCAGGGCTGCAACCACCAGGCCGAGCAGGACGATGACCGCCCAGCGCCAGCTCTGATCGGGTCCGCCGGACCCGCCTGAACCGGAGCGACCCGGACGGCCCGAAGGACGTTCCGGCCGTGGATCCGGAGGTTGGCGACTCATGGACCCCATGCTAGAGGCCCGGGCGGGATACCGAAGCCCAGGAAGCACGAACGCCCGGTCCCGGCGGTAACGTCGCGGGACATGGACGTGTCTCCGTGCCGCGGCCGACGCTGGTATTTCGCCGCGTCCCGAGCGTGAGCGTCGGTCGGGGTGAGGGACCCGGCCAGGATGTGACGGGACCCGAGCCGTGGGGTTCGCCGGGTCAACGCCCGCCGGATCGACGGCCGCCCCCACCGGTGGGATGGGTCGGCCGGTCGTCGCCTCCACCTGACGCGACGGGGCGGCCGGCGCCACCGGCCCAGGGCAGGTGGGGACTGGGCGACGCGATACTCGGGTTCGTCGTCGGCGTGATCGCCTCCAGCCTGGCTGTGGTGATCTGGGTCGGCGTGACGGGCGAGCGGACGACGAGCTCGTCGACCTCGACCGTGGGGGCCACCGTGTTCTCATTGGTGGGCCTCTGGGTCGGCCTGGCCGGGGCGCCGGTGCTCGCCAGCCGCATGAAGGGCGCCAAGCGGCTGGCGGTCGACTTCGGGCTCCGGCTCAAGCTCTGGCCTGATGTGCCCATCGGCATCGGGGTCGGATTGGGCTCCCAGCTGATCCTGTTGCCGGTGCTGTACATCCCGGTGCGGCTGCTGGTGCCGCACCTGGATCAGCAGCTCGGCCAGCCCGCCCAGCACCCCACCGGCGGCGCGAACAGTGCCGGCCTGGTCGTGCTCGGGATCTTCGTGGTCCTCGGCGCCCCTGTGGTCGAGGAGCTGTTCTTCCGCGGTCTCCTGCTCCGCTCCCTCGAGAAGACCAAGGCACTGGCGTCGCTCGGACGCCGCGCCTGCCCGACGATCGCCGTTCTCGTCTCGGCCGTCGCCTTCGGCCTGGCTCATCTGGAGGTCCTGCAGCTCCTGGGGCTCACCGCCTTCGGCGTCGTCCTCGGCGTGCTGGCCGAGCAGTGGCGTCGCCTCGGACCGGGCATCGTCGCCCACGCCACCTTCAACGCCGTCACCGTGCTGGTGCTGGCGCTCTCCCGCTAGGGGGGTCCCACTCCCCGCACCGGCGTCGACCGCCCCCCCGTACAGTGCCCCGGGGTCCGGTCGGGCAACATAGTGCGAAGATGCGCCGCCCCTCCGCCGCAGCCCTGGGAACGTTCGTCGCCGTCGGCGGCGCCGTCGCCTTCGTCCTCTGGCAGCTGCACCCGTCCCTGCTGCTGCTCAACACGACGACGTCGGGCGGGGACACCGGCGCCCACGTCGCCATGCCGGCCTTCCTGCGCGACCACCTGCTGCCGCACGGGCGGCTCACCGGCTGGAGCCCCGACTGGTACGGGGGCTATCCGGCCCTCACCTTCTACTTCCCGCTGCCCAGCCTGATCGTCGTCGCCTTCAACCTCGTCCTGCCGTACGGCATCGCATTCAAGCTGGTCACGGTCCTCGGCCTGCTGACGCTGCCGGTGGCGGCGTGGGCGTTCGGTCGATTGTCCGGGATGGCCCGTCCCGGGCCGGCTTGTCTGGCTGTGGCCACGCTGCCCTTCCTGTTCGAGCGCAGCTTCACGATCTACGGCGGCAACATCGCCTCGACCCTGGCCGGGGAGTTCGCCTTCTCGATCAGCTTGTCACTGGGGCTGGTGTTCCTCGGAGTGGTGGCGCGCGGCCTGCACACCGGCAAGCACCGCGCCCTCGCTGCCGGCCTGCTGGCGCTCACTGCGCTGTGCCACATGATCCCGACCTTCTTCGTGCTCGTGGGCGCAGCCGTCCTGTTGCTCATGGGCGCGGACCGCCGACGAATCAAGTGGATCGCCAGCGTCGTGGCGGCGGGACTGGCGATCACCGGCTTCTGGTCCATCCCCTTCCTCGCTCGTCTCCCGTACACCACGGACATGGGTTGGGAGAAGGTCGTCAACTACGCCCACAACCTGTTCCCGTCGGGCCAGCGCTGGGTGCTCGTGCTTGCCATCATCGGCGTCGCCTTCTCCGTCCTGCGCCATCGACGGATCGGGATCTTTCTCACCGTGATGGCCGTCCTGTCGGCGGCGGGGTTTGTGCTCGCCCCGCAGGGTCGGCTCTACAACGCCCGCCTACTGCCGTTCTGGGTTCTGTGCCTCTATCTCTTGGCGGGGGTGGCGGTGGCCGAGCTGGGGACGCTGGTGGGAGAGCTGTGGCGCGCCGCGCGGAGGCAGCGCTGGCTCTCGACCGCGGCTGGCGGCGGCTACGTCGGGGCCCCGTCACCCGGGACGGGCATCGCGACCGACGGCCTGGTCGGGTTCCTCACGCCGGTGCTGGCTCTGGTCGCGGCCGTGGGCTTCGTGGCTGTTCCCCTCGTGAACCTGCCCTCGTGGTCGCCCGTGAAGCCGGCGGCCAGCTTCGTCCCCGACTGGGTTCGCTGGAACTACACCGGCTACGAAGGCAAGCCCGCCTATCCGCAGTACCACGCCCTCATCAACACCATGGCCAGGCTCGGCCGACAACAGGGCTGCGGTCGCGCCATGTGGGAGTACGGGCCCGACCTCGACCAGCTGGGCACGCCCATGGCCCTGATGCTGCTTCCGTACTGGACCAACGACTGCATCAAGTCCATGGAGGGGTTGTTCTTCGAATCGGCCGCCAGCACGCCGTACCACTTCCTCAACCAGTCGGAGCTGTCGGTGACGCCATCGCAGGCCATGCGCGGCCTGCCCTACGGGCCGCTCGACGTCGCCGCCGGCGTGCGGCACCTCCAGCTCCTCGGGGTCCGCTACTACATGGCCTTCTCGCCTCAGGCTCAGGCCCAGGCGGCGGCCGATCCCGACCTCAGCCTGGCGGCCACCAGCGGGCCGTGGCCGGTCACGTCGGGATCCACCGTGATCCAGCGCACCTGGAACATCTACCTGGTCCGAGACGCGGCGGAGGTGAGCCCTCTCACCGACCAACCCGTGGTCATGACGGGAGTGGCAAAGGGTGGCAAGTCATGGCTCAACGCGGCGGTCTCCTGGTACGAGGACCCCAGCCGGTGGAACGTGATGCTGGCCGCCAGCGGGCCCGCCCAGTGGGCGCGGGTCCGCGGCGCCGACCCGAACCCCCCGGCGCGGACTGTGGCGCCGGCACAGGTCAGCGGGATCAAGACCAGCGACGACCGGATCAGCTTCGACGTCGACCGGACCGGGTCGCCGGTGCTGGTGAAGACGTCGTACTTCCCCAACTGGCAGGCCACCGGGGCCAATGGTCCCTGGCGGGTCGCGCCCAACCTGATGGTGGTCATACCGACCAGTCACCACGTGTCGCTGCACTACGGCTTCACCCCCGTGGACGGGCTGGGCTGGGCCGTGACCGCCGCCGGGTTGGTCGCTCTGGCATGGATGGCGGCGAGCCCGTACGTCGCACGGGGGCCGCGGCGCGGCCGTCGGCTCGGGCGGCCGGACAGCACGCGGGGCGTGGGAGACCAGGACGACCCGGACGCCCGGGAGCTCGAGACCGCCCTCAACCGGATCGGAGCGCTCTCGCCGCTGCCATGGAGCCCGACGACCAGCCCCACACCGCCGAGCCGGCCTCCGGGGTCGTAGGAGAAGCGAAGTAGGCTCGCTGCTCTGATGCTTCCGCTCGACCCCATCTTCAAGGCCTACGACGTGCGCGGCAGCGTGCCGGACCAGCTCGACGCCGAGGTCTGCCGCGCTGTCGGGTCGGCGTTCGCCCGGTTCACCGGGGCGGAGCGGATCGTCGTGGCGCGTGACATGCGGGAGTCGGGCGTGCCACTGAGCAAGGCGTTCATCGGCGGGGCCGCGTCCGAGGGAGCCACCGTGACCGACCTGGGTCTGGCCTCCACCGACCTCCTGTACTTCGCCTCGGGCCGGCTCGACGTACCGGGAGCCATGTTCACGGCATCGCACAACCCGGCTCGCTACAACGGCATCAAGATGTGCCGGGCCGGAGCGAGCCCGGTGGGCCAGGACACGGGCTTGGCCGAGATCAAGGCGTTGGCCAACGCCTTCACGGGGAACGGGAAGACCGCAGGTGGCCAAGTCGAGCACGCCGACCTGCTCGAGGAGTACGCGGCCCACGTGCGCTCGTTCGTGGACGTCGACGCGCTGGTGCCGCTGCGTGTCGTGGCCGACACGGCCAACGGCATGGGCGGGCTCGTCGTGCCCCGCGTGATGGCCCCGCTGCCCTTCCACCTGGAGATCCTCTTCCCCGAGCTCGACGGCAACTTTCCCAACCATCCCGCCGATCCCATCCAGCCCGAGAACCTCGCCGACCTCAACCGGCGCGTGCTGACGACGGGCGCGGACGTGGGCCTCGCCTTCGACGGCGACGCCGACCGGGTCTTCCTCGTCGACGAGAAGGCCCAGCCCTTGTCGGGGTCCCTCACCACAGCGCTGGTGGCCAAGGCCATGTTGGAGAAGCATCCCGGTGCCACGATCCTGTACAACCTCATCTGCTCCAAGGCGGTGCCGGAGATCATCAGGGAGAACGGGGGAGTGCCCGTCCGCACCCGAGTGGGCCACTCCTTCATCAAGGCGGTGATGGCTGAGACGGGAGCCGTGTTCGGGGGGGAGCACTCGGGGCACTACTACTTCCGCGACAACTACCGAGCCGACTCCGGGCTCATCGCCGCTCTGATCGTGCTCGAGCTGTTGTCGAAGACACGCCAGCCCCTGTCCGAGCTGCGCCGGCCGTTCGAGCGCTACGCCGACTCGGGCGAGATCAACACCGAGGTCCCTGACCCGCCGCGCGTCGTCGAGTCGATCGCCACCGAGCTGGCCTCAGTGCGCGGTGCGAGCCTCGACCGCACCGACGGGCTGACCGTCGACTGGGGCGATTGGTGGTTCAACGTCCGCCCCTCGAACACCGAGCCGCTCCTCCGTCTGAACCTCGAGGCCCGCACGCCGGCCGAGCGCGATGCCCATGTGG
>DASXYV010000333.1:0-3077 GCA_036502305.1 Acidimicrobiales bacterium | reverse complement strand
CCAGTACGACATCCAGCCCGAGGACGGCGACGGCAACGGCGACGGCCGCCGCGTCGTGGGAGACGAGCGACCGATGGCACGCGCTGGCGCGATGGACGCTATGAGCCCCGAGCAGCTGGCCGAGTTGCTCTACCGGGCCCCCATGGACGCCGACGATGCCATTCTGGCCGCGGTAGCCCGCCAGGCTGTCACCAGGTTCTCGGGCATGGAGCCGGGGCGGCCCGTCGGCGGGACGTACTACCTCTACCGCACGCTGCGAAAGCTTGACCTCGATGCCGTCCTCGCCCGCTTGATGGAGGGCGCCGAGGAAGCGTCGGGCGGGCTGACGGCGCTGGAGGAGAGGCTGGCCAAGGACGAGTACGAATCTCGCATCGATCGCCTCCGCAAGGAGGTCGAGGCAGAGATCCGCCGTCGGCTGGTTGCCGACCGTGGCGCCCAGGCGGTGGCGAAGACCCTCCGCAAGCCGCTGCCCGAGGACGTCGACTTCATGCACGCGTCGCGTGACGAGATGATGGCCCTTCGCCGTGCCATCCACCCGCTCACCAGAAAGCTGGCGGTGCGGCTGGCCCGCAAGCGGCGGCACGGGCGCAAGGGGCCGCTCGACTTCCGCAACACGATGCGCCACTCGCTGTCCTACGGTGGGGTGCCGGCCGAGCCAAAGTTCCGCTACCCGCGACCGGCAAAGCCCGAGATCTTCGTGATCGCCGACATCTCAGGGTCGGTCGCCGCCTTCGCCCGCTTCACACTGCAGCTCACCCACGCCATCAGCGCCCAGTTCTCGCGCGTCCGCAGCTTCGTCTTCATCGACGGGATCGACGAGGTGACCCGCTTCTTCGAGGGAGCCGAGGACATCACCGAGGCGGTCCATCGGGTGAACACCGAGGCCGACGTGATCTGGGTGGACGGCCACTCCGACTACGGGCACGCCTTCGAGACGTTCTGGGAGCGGTGGGGTCGCGAGATCTCCCCCAAGACCAGCGTGATCCTGCTGGGCGACGCCCGCAACAACTACCACGCCTCGCAGTCGTGGGTGCTGAAAGAGATTCGCCAGCGGGCCCGACATGTCTACTGGCTCGATCCCGAACCCCGCTCCTACTGGGACACCGGCGACTCGATCCTCTCCGAGTACGCCGCTCACTGTGATGGCACCTTCGAGTGTCGGAACCTGCGCCAACTCGAGCATTTCGTCGAGGAGCTCGATTGACGGCTCTGGAACCGTCAACCCATCTGGTGCTCGTCCGTCACGGTGAAGCGGAGTGCAACGCCAAGGGGATCGTCGGGGGCCATCGCGGCTGCACGGGCTTGTCCCCGCTGGGCGTGGCCCAGGCCGAGGCCCTGCGCGCCCGCTGGGACGCGACCGGCGAGATGCGCCACGCCGACGCCCTCTACGCGAGCGTGCTGCCCAGGGCCATCCAGACGGCGGAGATCATCGCCCCGGCGCTGGGCGACCTCGACCTCACGACCGACTGCGGCCTGTGCGAGATGCACCCGGGGGAATGCGACGGGATGACGTGGGAGGAGTTCGCTCGTCTCTATCCGCCCGTCGATTTCACCGTCCATCCTGACCGTCCGATCTCGCCCGGTGGGGAGAGCTGGTCGGGGTTCCTCCGGCGCGTCGACACGACCCTGCGGGCGCTGGCGGACCGCCACGACGGCGAGACCGTCGTCGTGGCGTGCCACGGGGGCGTGGTCAACGCCTCGATGGTGGCATTTCTCGGGCTGGCCCACGACGGCACCCGCCTCGACCTCCGCACCCGCAACACGTCCATCACGGAGTGGGAGCGCGAGGACGGAAGGTGGCGGCTGCTGCGCTACAACGACAGCGCCCACCTGGCAACCGTCGCCGCCGTCGGGTGAGGCTCGCCCCGCTGCCGGCCGTTGGAGCGGCTCAGGCGGGACCGAGGATCATCCCCGCCCCGGCGGTGGCGTTGGTCGTCTCGTCGACCAGGATGAAGCTGCCGGTCGCCCGGTCGCGCCGGTAGTCGTCGAACATGAGCGGCGCCGTCACCCGGAGGTGGACCCGACCCATCTCGTTGAGCCCCAAGCCCGTGCACTCCTCGTCGCGGTGCAGGGTGTTGATGTCGAGCCGGTAGCGGAGGTCCTTCACCACGGCCCGAGCGGTGCGGGTGGTGTGCTTGAGGGCGTAGCGCCCGTTGGGCTGGAGGGGGCGGTCGGTCAGCCAGCACACCATGGCCTCGATGTCCTGGCCAACGGTCGGCTGGTTGTGGGGACGGCACAGCATGTCGCCCCGTGAGATATCGATGTCGTCTTCGAGCCGCACTGTGACCGACATCGGTGGGTACGCCTCGTCGACGGGCCCGTCGTAGGTGTCGATGGCGGCGACCTTCGAGGTGAGACCCGATGGCTGGACAACCACCTCGTCGCCCACCCGAAGCACCCCTGCGGCCAGCTGTCCTGCGTAGCCGCGGTAGTCGTGGTGGGCGTCGTTGTGCGGGCGGATGACGTACTGGACGGGGAACCTCACATCGACCAGGTTGCGGTCAGAGGCGATGTGCACCTCTTCGAGGTGGTGGAGCAGCGGGGTCCCCTGGTACCAGGCCATGTTCGCCGACCGCTCGACGACGTTGTCGCCGTGAAGGGCGCAGGCGGGGATGAACACGATGTCGGTGACGTCGAAGCGACTGGCGAAGGAGCGGAAGTCGTCCTTGATGGCCTCGAACGCCGCCTGGTCCCAGTCGACCAGGTCCATCTTGTTGATGCACACCACCATGTGCGGGATGCGCAGGAGGTTGGCCACGACGGCGTGGCGGCGGCTCTGCTCCGTGAGCCCCTTGCGGGCGTCCACCAGGATGAGCGCCAGGTCCGCCGTGGAGGCACCCGTGACCATGTTGCGGGTGTACTGCACATGCCCTGGAGTGTCGGCGATGATGAACTTGCGCCTGGGTGTGGCGAAATAGCGGTAGGCGACGTCGATGGTGATGCCCTGTTCCCGTTCGGCGCGCAGCCCGTCGGTCAGCAGGGCCAGGTTGACATAGTCGAAGCCCCATTGGGTGCTGGTCCGCTCGACGGCCTCGATCTGGTCCTCGAACAGCGACTTGGCGTCGTACAGCAGTCGT
>DASXYV010000332.1:0-3008 GCA_036502305.1 Acidimicrobiales bacterium | reverse complement strand
CCAGGGTGCGCATCGGGATCGGGAAGCCACCGGGGCGCCGTGAAGGGGCCGATCACGTCCTCGGCCCGCCCCGGCGGGCGGAGCGGGCCGAGCTGGACGTCGCCGTGCAGGAGGCGGCCGACGCCGTGGAGGTGATCCTCGCCGAGGGTGCCGACGCCGCCATGCGGCGCTTCAACAGCCGTCGCGAAGACGCCTGAACGTCCCGACCCCACCGCTGGTCGCGACCGACGCCGCCGGTAGCCTGACCCGGTGAGCCTGCGCTCGCTGCCTGGATTGCTCCGCCATGAGGACGCGCTCGTGGATGTCATCGGCGCGCCCGGCGCCGTGGTGGCCGTTCCGGAGCCGGCGCGGGCGTTCGCGCTGGCCGGGCTGGCGCAGCTGAGCGAGCGCCACCCGGTGCTGGTGGCGGTGCCCACCGGCACCGACGCCGAGCGACTCGCCTTCGACCTCCGGGCGTACACGGGACCGGACGCGGTCGAGACCTTCCCGGCGTGGGAGACGCTGCCGTTCGAGCGGGTCAGCCCCAGCGTGGAGACGATGGGCCGGCGGCTGCGGGCGATGTGGCGGTTGCGCCACGCTGGCGACGACCCGGCTGCCGGTGCCCGACTGATCGTGGCTCCGGTGCGGGCCCTCATCCAGCGGCTGGGACCCCACGTCGAGGATGCCGAGCCGACCGTGGTCGCCGCCGGTGACGTCGTCGACGCCGACGAGCTGGTCGAGCGCCTGTCCCGCGCCGGCTACCGCCGCGAGTACCAGGTCGAGCACCGTGGCGAGGTGGCGGTCAGAGGCGGCATCGTGGACGTGTTCCCCTCGACCGCCGACGACCCGGTGCGCATCGACCTGTGGGGGGACGAGGTCGACCGCCTCACTGCCTTCGACGTGAACGACCAGCGGTCGATGGCGGATCTCGAGCGGGTGGAGATCTTCGCTTGTCGTGAGGTCCTCCCCACCGCCGCGGTTCGCGACCGGGCCCGCCTCCTCGTTGGCCAGGAGCCCTGGGGGAGGGACCAGTGGGAGCGGCTGGCCGAGGGCCTCGTGTTCGACGGCATGGAGTCGTGGCTGCCGTGGCTGGCGGGCGAGGAGCACCTCCTCGGCGATCTCGTCGGGTCGTCGGGCCAGGTCGTGCTGGTCGATCCCCGGCGGATGCGCGACCGGGCGGCCGAGCTGATCGACGAGGAGGTTGCCCTGGCCGCGACGTTGGCCCAGACGTGGGGAGCGACCGAAGACGCCACGGCCGGCCCCGGAGGCCGGCCCGAAGACGCCACGGCCGGCCCGGGAGGCCGGCCCGAAGACAATGCCGACGGCGCCGCTGGATCCAACGGCGCCGCTCGAGCGTTCCCCCGCCTGCACTTGCCCTTCGAGCGGCTGCTGGCTCACACCGCGGCGCCGGTGCTGTCCGTCACCTCGGCGCCCGAGGCCCCGGCGACGCCGAGGATCGCGGCGACGGGGTGGGATCCCGTGGTGGCCGACGCCGCCCGTCTGTCCAAGCAGCTCGGTGGTCTCGTTCGAGACGGGTACTCGGTCACGGTCTGCGCAGAGGGCGAGGGGAGCGCCCGGCGCGTGGCATCGATCCTCGGCGAAGAGGGGTTGGCCGCGGCCCTGCTGGACGGGAGCCCGTCGGACCTCACCGCTCCAGGGGTTCGGATCGTCGTCCAGCCGCTCGAGCGCGGGTTCGTCCTGCCCTCGGCCAAGCTCGCCGTGCTGGCCGAGACCGACGTCACCGGCAGGCGTCGTGCCCACCGCCAGGCCCGCCCCCGGGCCCGGGCCCAGGAGGGCTTCTTCGACGACCTGGCGCCGGGCGCCTACGTGGTGCACCACCAGCACGGCGTGGCCCGCTACGCGGGAATGGTGCGCCGCGCCATCGGCGGCGGTGAGCGCGACTACCTCCTCCTCGAGTACCGCGGTGGCGACAAGCTCTACGTTCCATCGGACCAGATCGACGCCATCACGCCGTACACCGGCGGGGAGACGCCGACGCTGCACCGTCTCGGCGGCTCCGAGTGGCAGCGCACCAAGGCCCGGGTACGGGCCTCGGTGCGCGAGATCGCCGAGGAGCTGGTCGCCCTGTACCGGGCGAGGACGATGTCGCCCGGTCACGAGTTCGGCCCGGACTCGCCGTGGCAGCGCGAGATGGAGGAGGCGTTCCCCTACGCGGAGACCCCCGACCAGGCCCGAGCCATCGCCGAGGTGAAGGCGGACATGGAAGAGCCGGTCCCGATGGACCGACTCGTGTGCGGGGACGTCGGGTTCGGCAAGACCGAGGTCGCCATCCGGGGCGTCTTCAAGGCGGTCCAGGAGGGCAGGCAGGCCGCCGTCCTGGTGCCGACGACGCTGCTGGCCCAACAGCACTTCCAGACCTTCTCCGACCGCCTCGCCCCCTACCCGGTGCGGGTCGAGGTCCTGTCCCGCTTCCTCACCACAGCCCAGGCTCGGCGGGTGGTGGACGGGTTGGCCGACGGCTCGGTCGACCTCGTCATCGGCACCCACCGCCTGTTGAGCTCTGACATCAAGTTCAAGGACCTCGGACTTCTCGTGGTGGACGAAGAGCAGCGCTTCGGGGTGTCGCACAAGGAGGCGATCAAGGCCCTCAGCACCGGCATCGACGTGCTCACCCTCACGGCCACGCCCATCCCGCGAACGCTGGAGATGAGCCTCACCGGCATCCGCGATCTCAGTCTCATCAACACGCCTCCGGCTGAGCGGCTGCCGATCCTCACCTACGTGGGCGAGCTCGACGAGCGAGCAGTGAGCGAGGCCATCCGCCGTGAGTTGCTGCGCGAGGGTCAGGTCTTCTTCGTGCACAACCTGGTCCACGACATCGAGGCCACCGCCACACGTCTGCGCCGACTCGTACCCGAAGCGCGTATCGCCGTCGCCCACGGCCAGATGGACGAAGGCAGTCTCGAGAAGGTGGTGCTGGACTTCTGGGAAGGCCGTTACGACGTCCTGGTGTGCACGACGATCATCGAGTCCGGCATCGACATGCCCACGGTCAACACGCTCGTCGT
>DASXYV010000331.1:0-5550 GCA_036502305.1 Acidimicrobiales bacterium | reverse complement strand
TCCACAGCTGGCCCCGCGGGAGCGGGAGGCTTCCGGGCCTAGCCATTGCGTCGCAGGGCCTGGCGCAGCCCCGCTGGGCAGTAGCTGCGGGCCACGGCGGTAAGGCCACCGGGGAGGTGGCGACGGGAAGGGACGACTCCGCCTCGGCCAGGGCCGTCACCGGAGCCAGGCTGGAGGGCGCCCCTTCCGTGGGCTCCGGTCGAAGATCTTGGCTCGGGAGCACCACCGCCGTCTGCATGACCCACCGTCCCTTTCCTTGTCTGCCCGACTTGGCTGGTCCACGTCCTTGCGAAGACCTGTTGCCCATGCTGAGGATCACCCCTGGGGGTTCGCTGGGCGTTCGGTGGGCGTTCGCTGGAGCGACCATTTGCCCTGGCAGATGGGGGGAGTCAGGCTGGTGGCACAACGATCCCGTGGGGGGGCGATGGAGTTTCGGGTCCTGGGCCCGCTCGAGGTGGTGGACGGGGATCGCTCGACCCCGCTGAGGGCGAACCGGGAGGGGTCATTGCTGGCGATCCTCTTGGTCCACGCCGGCAAGATGGTCTCCGCTGCCCGGTTGATCGACGACCTCTGGCGGGGCGACCCACCGGCCGGTGCCACCGCCACCTTGCAGACCTACGTACGCGATCTCCGTCGCCTGCTCGAGCCAGACCGGCCCGCAGGGTCTGCCAGCGATGTCCTCGTGACCCGTCGACCGGGATACCTGCTCCGGCTGGGCCCCGGTGACCTCGACGCATGGGAGTTCGAACGTCTGGTCGCCGAGGGTCACGGCGCGCTTGTGGACGGCCGGCCGGCGCTTGCCTTCGAGCGGCTCCGGTCCGCGCTCGGCCTCTGGCGCGGCCCGGCCTTCGGCGAGCTGTCGGCCGAGGCCTTCGCCACGGCCGAGGTGGCCAGGCTGGAGGAGGCACGACTCGCCGCCCTGGAGGACCTCGTCGAGGCCGACCTCGCCCTCGGCCGCCACACCCAGCTGGTCGGCAGGCTCGAGGCGCTGGTTGGCGAGCACCCCTACCGGGAGCGGTTCTGGGGCCAGCTGCTGCTGGCCCTCTACCGGTCTGGGCGCCAGGCCGAGGCCCTGCGGGCCTTCGGTCGGGTCCGCCAGTTGCTCGGCGAGGAGCTCGGCATCGAGCCGAGCGCTTCGCTGCGAGTGCTCGAAGAGGACATCCTGTTGCAAAAGCCCCACCTGGACTGGGTGGCACCGGCGGAGGATCAGCCAGGGGACCTGTCAGCCGACGTCAGAGAGGGTGCTCTCGCTGGTGGCGAGGGCGAGGTGCACGGCCTGGAGGCTTCCCGAGGCCTCGTCTCCTCTTCCGTCAGGGACCGGCGAGAGGCCGCCGTGGCGCGAGCAGGGCCGGCAACGGAGATGCGAACGTTCCTGCTCACCGACATCGAGGGCTCGACGGCCCTGTGGGAGAAGGAGCCCGCCTCGATGGCCGCGGCCGTGGCTCGTCACGATGCCCTGGTTGCCGACACCGTGGAGTCGCAGAGCGGGAACGTCGTCAAGAATCGCGGCGAGGGTGACTCCACCTTTGCCGTGTTCGAGCTGGCCAGCGACGCGGTTCTGGCGGCAGCCTGCCTCGCCCGTGCCTTCGCCTCCGAGGCGTGGCCCACCGAGGCGCCGATCCGGATCCGCACGGCGCTGATGACCGGTGAGGCCGAAGAGCGTGGAGGCGACTTCTTTGGCGGGACGGTGAACCGGGGAGCCAGGCTGCGGTCCATTGGCCTCGGCGGGGAGATCATGCTGGGGGAATCGGTGGCGGCGCTCGTCGCCGACGCCGTGCCTCCCGGAACGGCGATCGTCGACCGCGGTTGGCAGCCGCTGCGCGACCTCCGGCGTCCAGAGCACGTATTCCAGCTCCGCTTGGACGTCGACGGCGTCCACGATCGCGACGGGGACAAGGCAGCCCCGTCGAACCTCAATTTGGTACCCACCACCCGGGGACCGTTCGTCGGGCGCTCGGAGGAGCTGCGCCTGCTCGACGAGGCTTGGTCGAGGGCTGCTGCTGGCGAGCGGTCTCTGGTTCTCGTGGCCGGAGAGCCTGGCATCGGCAAGACCCGGGTCGCCGTCGAGCTGGCCGAGCGCATCCATCAGGGCGGCGGCCTCGTGCTCTATGGGCGCTGGGAGGAAGAGGCTCTGTGGCCGTTCCAGGCCTTGCGGGAAGCACTCAGCCACTACGGGCTGTCCTGCTCGAGAGCGACCTTGCGGGCCGACTTGGGCGAGCGGGTCCGGGAGCTCGCCAGGCTCCTCCCGGAGCTCGCCGAGCGGATTGGCGGCGGCACCCCGCTTCCGGCTGACCCCGACACCGAGCGGTACCGGCTGTTCGAGGCCGTCGACGGCTGGCTGACCGCAGTGGCGAGCCGTGAGCCCGTGTTGCTGGTGCTCGACGACCTGCACTGGGCCGACCGGCCTTCCCTCCTCATGCTCCAGCACCTCATGCGGGGAAGAGCGACGTCTCCGCTCATGGTGCTGGCGCCCTACTGCCACACCGAGGTCCACCCGGGCAGCGACGTCTGGGCCGCCCTGGCCGGTTTTCGCCGGATGAGAGGCTTCGAGCGGGTGTCGCTGGAAGGTTTGGCGGCGGACGAGGTGAGCGAGCTGTTCCACCGCTTCGCGGGCCACCAGCCACAGACCCAAGGTCCGGGAGTCGCCCGGCTCCTGCAAAAGGAGACGGGAGGGAACCCGTTCTTCCTCGGCGAGATCCTGCGCCACCTGGTCGAGCTCGGGGTGGTCCGCACCGACGGGGAACACCCGGGCGCGCCGGTGGCAGCGGAGGTGATCGAAGTCCCCGAAAGCGTCCGCGAGGTGGTCCAGGCCCGGCTCGCTCGCCTGTCCGCCGGGTGCCGGAAGGTCCTCGCCGTGGCGGCAGTCGTGGGCGCGGAGTTCCAGTCGGAGATCGTGTCCACGGTTGGGGGCATCGACGAGGACTCGCTTCTCGAGGCGCTCGAGGAGGCTCTGGCCGCGGGCGTGGTGGTCGAGGGATCCAGAGCTGACGACCCGTACGTCTTTGCCCACGCCGTTGTCCGCAAGACCCTCCACGACGAGCTGAGCCAGAGCCGACGGGCGCGCCTGCACCACCGGATCGCCCTCGCCCTCGAGGCGGGCGGTAACGCCGGTCGTCCTCACGTGGCCGAGCTGGCCTACCACTTCGGTCAGGGGGCATCGGCCGGGGGTGCCGACAAGGCGCTGCACTACGCGCGCCGGGCGGGAGAGCAGGCCGTCCAGCAGGTCGCCTACGAGACTGCGGCGCGTCACTACCGTCAGGCCATAGAGCTGCTCGGTCGCGTCGACCCGGGAGCCACCGAGCTTCGCGGCGAGCTCCTACTTGCCCTCGGCGACGCCCACAACCGAGCGGGAGAGGTCGTGGCCGGGGCCGAAGAGTTCGTGGACGCCGCCGAGGTTGCCCGTGTCCTCGACAGCTCGACACTGCTGGCCGAGGCGGCTCTCGGCCTCGGTGGGGCGCTGCCTGCGGCGGTCGGGCCCGATCCCAGGGCCCAGGCCCTGCTCGAGGAGGCCTTGGCCCGCCTCGGGAATGACGACAGCCGACCTCGTGCCCTCGCCCTCGGGCGACTGGCCCATCGGATGCACTACGTCAGCTCGCGTGACGAGCGCGCCGCCCTGTGCGAGGAGGCCGTGCCGATGGCCCGCCGCCTGGCAGATCGGGCCACCCTCGCCGCGGTGCTGACCTCCAGATACTGGGCCCTCGATGGGCCCGACGACCTGAACGGGCAGCTCGGCACGGCCACCGAGATCGTCCGGCTCGGTGAGGCGCTGGACGACCACGAGATCGTCCTGCACGGCCTGAAGGCCTCGTTGCACGCGCTCTTCGAGACCGGCGAGATGGCTGCGGCCGACGAGATGGCCGGCCGAATGAGCGCCCTGGCTGGTGAGCTCCGCCAGCCCGAGTACCTCCGCTTGGCGATCATGTGGAATGCGATGAGGGCCGGCATGGAGGGGAGATTCGCCGACGCGGATCGCCTCGCCGCCGAGGTGCGGTCGTTCTTGCGCGACAGTGGGCACCC
Source organism: Acidimicrobiales bacterium (assembly GCA_036502305.1). Lineage (GTDB taxonomy): Bacteria > Actinomycetota > Acidimicrobiia > Acidimicrobiales > AC-9 > AC-9. Next base: position 1,533 of record DASXYV010000331.1, on the reverse strand, counting down.
ACAAGCGGGGCCGATCTATTTCGCCTTGACCCTTCCCTGGCGCTGGCTGCGAGGGCGCCTGGCAGAGGCCAAGCCCGGGCTCGATCGGGCGGTGGAGCGCGACCCGACCAGGACGATCTGGCACGCCCTCTCGGCATGGACCTATGCCGAGACCGGTCAGCTCGATCTGGCCAGGTCGGCGCTGGAGGCGATCTCACTCGCAGGCCTGCAGCGGCTCGACCGCAACTTCGACTGGTGGAACGTCCTCGTCGCAGTGACGAACACCGCCTCCTTGGTCGGGCTCACCGAGTGGGCCGAGTTCGCCCACACGCTGTTGCTGCCCTACGAGGAGCGCAATGCCACGATCGGGCAGGCGGCGTTCCTCGGAGCGGCGTCTCACCACCTCGGCGTGCTTTCCGCCGTGCTCGAGCGGTGGGACGACGCGGTGGGGTACTTCGACGCCGCCCTCGAGCGTCACCGAGCCATGAATGCCGGACCGTTCGTGGTCATGACCCAGCGGGCTTATTCCGACGCGCTCTTCGCCCGGGCTCGGCCCGGTGACCGAGGCCTGGCTCGAGAGCTCGCTGCGGAAGCCGTGAGGACAGCACCGCAGATGGGGCTCAAGGCCGCGGCGCTTCGGTCCGATCGAGGTGCGCGGCGATACCCGGATACACATCGCGCGCCGCGTCTCGCCCAATGAGACCGTCCAGGTGGGCGTAGTCATCGAGCTCCGAGCCGGTGTAGAGCGAAGGGTCGTTGTGGGCTCTTAGCCACCGAAGGGTGTGGTCGCTACCCTCGGGCCGGAAGATGTAGTTGCGCTTGCCGATGACGAAATGGATGGGGATTGCCAGCCGTTCGGGATGAGCGAGGTAGACGTTCTCGCCTTTGTGGTCGACGGCTCGGCGCCGCCGCATGATCAGAGCGATCTGGTCGAACGCCTCTAGCTGGCCGACACCGAACAAGCGGTTCAGCGCCTGGTGGGTCTCCTCGTTGAGCTGGGCATGGCGGTGTGTGCAGCCGTAGATGGCGCTGATCCAGCGGCACACCGCCAGGCCGCAGCGCTCTTCTCGGGGCATCGGGGCCGCTCGGAGGGCAAGGTCGAGAAGGTAGTCGGGCAAGCGTCGCTGCAGCTCGGGCGAGACATGGCGCAGTCCCACCAACTGGATGAGTTGGCCGACGCGCAGCGTCGCCTTGAGAAGATTGAACCGCGAGGTCACGGGCTGGGTCGTGAACTGCGAGCACGCCGCAGACCGGACCCCCTCCATCCCGGCCAGCAAGGCCATGAGGAGGGTCGCCGAGCCCACGCAGTGGCCCACTGCCTGCACAGACTCGGCCCCCGTGAGGCTGCGGACCTCGTCGACTGCGGTGGGCCAGTCCTCGGTGGCGATGTCGTCGAGGGTGAACGGGGTACGGGCTGAGGGCAGGTTGATGCTCGCCCGGTAGTCGAACAGCCAGACGTCGTAACCACGCTCGACGAGGTACTCCACGAGGTTCGTCTCGATGGTGGTCACCGCGAACGAGGTGGCTGACATCCCGAACCCGCCGGCGAGCAGC
>DASXYV010000330.1:0-9812 GCA_036502305.1 Acidimicrobiales bacterium | reverse complement strand
CACCCTTCGCCGAGGGCGAGGGCCTTGGCGTCGTTGTCGACGAAGGTGGGCAGGGAGCAGGCGGCCGCCAGTCGACGCCGCAACGGAAACCGGCGCCAGGCGGGGATGTTGAGGGGCGAGACCTCCTCGCCGCCGCGGCTCATCGGACCCCCACACCCGACGCCACAGACCACTGGGCGGCGGCTCCCGCCGGTCGCGGCCACCCGATCGACGAGGCCCGCGGTGGCGGCGAACAGGCCTTCGGGGTCCTCGACCGTCGGCGTGGGGATGATCTCCTCGGCCAGGACCCGTGCGTCGGTCCCGATCAGCCCGGCCGCCAGCTTCGTGCCGCCGATGTCGACCGCCAGGCAGAGCTCCACCGGGCCACGCTAACCGTCGATCCCGCTGACGAGGGGGCCCCAGGCGTTAGTAGGCTCGTTTTCCGATGATCCGGCGCGGGAGGGCCTAGAGCGTGGCGACGGAGCGGACCGCGACGCGCCGAGCCTTCGACTTCATCAGTTGCTTCGAGGGCATCGTCGACAACGTCGAGCGGGTCATCCAGGGCAAGGACGACGCCGTCCGCCTGGCCCTGGTCTGCCTCGTCGCCGAGGGCCATCTCCTCATCGAGGACGTGCCCGGCGTCGGCAAGACCAGCCTGGCCAAGGCCCTCGCCACCTCGATCGACCTCCGGTGGCAGCGGATCCAGTTCACGCCCGACCTCCTGCCCTCCGACGTCACGGGCGTCAACGTCTACAACCGGGCCAATGGCAGCTTCGACTTCCGCCCCGGCGGCGTGTTCGCCAACATCGTGCTGGGTGACGAGATCAACCGGGCCTCCCCGAAGACCCAGTCGGCCCTGCTCGAGGCCATGGAGGAGCACCAGGTCACCGTCGACGCCAACACCTACCGCCTGCCAGCGCCGTTCATGGTGATCGCGACCCAGAACCCGATCGAGCACGAGGGCACCTATCCCCTACCCGAGAGCCAGGTCGATCGCTTCCTCATGCGGGCCCACATGGGCTACCCGGGCCGCCACGCCGAGATCACCATGCTCGACGCCCACGGCTCCGGGAACATCATCAGCCATCTCCATCCGGTGGCCGACGAGACCGACGTGGCCGACATGGTCGCCCAGGCCCGCTCGGTCTTCGTCGCGCCCGCTCTCAAGGGATACATCGTCGACCTCGCCGCCGCCACCCGCTCCCACCCGAGCCTCGCTCTCGGCATGTCGCCGCGCGCCGCCCTGGCCCTCCAACGGGCGGCTCGGGCGTGGGCGGCCGCTCAAGGGAGGGACTACGTCACCCCCGACGACGTGAAGTCGCTGGCCCGGCCGGTGCTGAGCCACCGTCTGGCGCTGGCTCCCGACGCGTCGGTGGGCGGTCTCGCTCCCGACGACGCCCTCGAGGAGATCCTGGCGTCGGTGCCCGTGCCCACCGGCCGGGCGGCCCAGGGTTAGGGCACAGGCCCGACGAGGTGCCCACTCGCCGAGGCTGGCTGCTCGGAGCCGGCTCCCTCGTCTCGATGCTCGCCGGCCGGCTGGTGGGCATGGTCGAGCTCTACGTGCTGGGGGCAGCAGGACTCACGCTGGTGATCGGCGCCGTGATCTACGTGCACGTGCTGCGCTGCCAGCTCGAGGTGGCCCGCACGCTGCACCCGGCGCACCTCCATGCCGGGGGGACGAGCCTCGTCCAGCTCGCCGTTCGCAACCTGGCCTGGCGGCGCTCACCCACCCTCGTCGCCTCGGATCCCTTCGACGGCGGCAAGCGGGTCGCCCGTTTCCTGGTGCCGCCGCTCGGCCCGGGTGACTCGGGCCGGGCCGCCTACCGCGTCCCCACTGAGCAGCGCGGGGTCTTCGGGCTCGGCCCCTTGGCGCTGCAGCTGGGCGACCCGTTTCGCCTGGCGTCACTGTGGTTGATGGGGGCGCCCGCGACCCGCCTGGTCGTGTACCCGAGGATCGACAAGATCCCGCCGCCCCCGCACACCCAGGGTGACGACCCGCGGGCCGGCGCCGACCACCGCTCGTTCCTGAGCCGCCGGGGCGAGGACTTCTACGCCCTACGGGCGTACCAGGTCGGCGACGACCTGCGCCGGGTCCACTGGCCGTCGACCGCCCGCCTCGATGACCTCATGATCCGCCAGGAGGAGATGCCGTGGCAGGGGCGGGCGAGCGTCCTGCTCGACCTGCGCAAGCCGGTCCACACGCCCGAGTCGCTCGAGGTGGCCGTGTCGGCCGCGGCCAGCGTGGTGAGCTCGGTCTCGCCCGGTCATGCCCTCGTCCGGCTGTTGGCGACCGACGGCACCGATTCCGGGTTCGCCGCCGGCCGGGCACACGTGGAAGCGGTGCTCGAGCGGCTGGCCGAGGTCCGCATGACGTCGTCGGGGAGCCTCGTGAACGAGCTGGGGGTCCTCAGCCGTGCTGCGGGAGGAGGCGTGCTCGTGGTGGTGACGACGGGCCTCGCCACCGACACCGATCTGGAGCGCATCGCCAGGCTCCGCAGCACCTTCCCGACGGTGATTGTGGTCGCGGTCGACGAGACCGCCCACGACGGGGCGATGTCGCGCGGCGGGACCCGCCGGCCTGTGCTCGGACCCGTCGTGCCCATCAGAGTGACCGCTGGGCGGCCCTTCGCCACCGCCTGGGCTGAGGCGCTCGGACGCAACCGTCCCTTGGCCGGGACCCTCGGGGGGCGGCGGTGACCACGTCGCGTCCAGCTGCGGAGACGATCCGCTCGTTGGCGATGGCGACGATTCCGACCACTGTGGCGCTCGGCATTCTCACCGTGGTAACCGCCGCGGGTATGGGCCGGTTGTTCAACAGCACCTCCTACCTCGGCCCGGTGGTGGGCGCCGCCATCGCTGCCCACGCCTTGGCCTGGCTCTGGCGCCGGCTCGGCCTCGGCACCGTTGCCGCCCTGCTCCTCTCCGCCGCTGGCATCCTCCTCGTGACCACATGGGTGGCGCTTCCCCACACCACCGTGCTCGGCCTGCCCTCGGCCACCACCTTCAATCAGGCCAGCTCCCAGCTCAGCCAGGCCCACCAGCAGCTGCAGGAGCTCACCACCCCGGCGCCGGTGACTGCCGGTTTCCTCCTGGGCTCGGTGCTGATCGTGGGCATCCTGGCCGTGCTGGCCGACTGGGCGGCATTTCGCCACCGCTCGACGTTCGAGGCCGCCGTACCGTCCCTCGCCCTGTTCATCTACACCGCCGCCCTGGGCACCTCACGGGGACGCACGCTGGCCGTGTCCATCTACCTGGCCGCCCTCATCGGCTTCGTGCTCGTGGCCGAGAGCAGCCGGCAGGCGTCCACCATGCCCTGGCTCACGAGCCGAGCCGGCCGCGGCCTGACGCCACTGCTTCGCGGGGGCGCCACCCTCGGCGTCGTCGCCGTGGCCGCGGCCCTCGTCGTGGGTCCCAATCTGCCCGGCGCCCGCGCTGCCGCGGCCCTGGACCTCCGCCACCTCACCCAACCCGGGCCCAGCCAGCGCACCACCATCAGCCCCCTGGTCGACATCCGCTCCCAGCTCGTGAAGCCGGCCGACGTCGAGCTGTTCACGGTCGCCTCGGCGACCCGGACCTACTGGCGCCTCACGTCTCTCGACAGCTTCGACGGAGCCATCTGGTCGGCCAACCAGTCGTACCGGTCGGCCGGCACCGAGCTGCCGTCGTCAGCCGCCGCCGCGCCTCCCGGCGTGGCGCCGGGAGTGAAGCAGGCCTACAACATCTCCAACCTGGCCAGCGTGTGGGCGCCGGCGGCCTATCGGCCGAGTCGCCTGATCGGTCTTCCTGGTGCCAGCTACAACCCCGAGTCGGGCAGCATCATCACTCCATCGGCCACCCCGGACGGTCTGAACTATCAGGTGACATCGGACATTCCGCATCTCGACGGCGCTGAGCTGGCCCAGGACGGAGCGACCCCGGCAGTCACCGACGTCGCGCACTACCTGACGCTTCCGAACGGGGTTCCAGAGTCCATCCGCCAGACCGCGGCGCAGATCGTGCGGGGCCAGGGATCCGACTACGCGAAGGCGCTCGCCCTCCAGAACTGGTTCCGCGACAACTTCCGGTACAGCCTGAGCGTCCCGCCCGGTCACGACGACAACGCCATGCTGCGCTTCCTCTCGGCTCGACAGGGCTACTGCGAGCAGTTCGCCGGCACGTTCGCAGTGATGGCCCGGTCCCTCGGGCTGCCGACACGGGTCGCTGTCGGCTTCACCCCTGGACAGCTGGAGTCCGACGGCTTGTACCACGTCCGGGCCCTGAACGCCCACGCCTGGCCCGAGGTCCTCTTGGGCCGGTACGGGTGGGTCAGCTTCGAGCCCACACCCGGGCGGGGCGAGCCGGGAGCGGAGGCCTACACCGGTGTGGCTGCCGCCCAGGCCGGCCCGGTCGACAACCCGGCCCAGAGCACACCCGGCGCCGCGGCCGCTCCCACACCTCCGGCGCCGGCCCCATCGGTCGCGCCGAAGCCCTCCCCCAACCTCGTGCACGCCGGTCCGACCGCCCACCACGGCGGCAACTTCCCGGTGACTGGCGTGACGGCGGCGGCGATCGTCGTCGCCCTGGCTCTGGCGTGGGGTGTCGGCATCCCCCTCGTCGTCCGACGACGACGACTCCGACGCCGCGCCGCGGCGCGCGGCGCCGAGCGGGTCATGGTGGCGTGGACCGAAGCCGCCGACTCCCTCGCCCTCATGGGAGCGCGGCGACGCCCCTCGGAGACCCTGCAGGAGCATGCCCGGCGGACCGCCCGATCTGCCGTCGCGCCCACGGAGGTGGCTCCCGCGCTCTCGGCCCTGGCCCGAGACGCCAGCGTCGCCAGCTACGCGGAGGGCGTGCCGGACAGCGATGTCGTGACGCGGTCGGTCGTGGCCGCGGCGGTGATCGAGGGCGCCGTCTGGAAGCGCGCGACCCGGTGGCAACGGCTGCGCTGGCGACTCGATCCTCGCCAGCTGATCCCCGTCGGCAGGCGGGACGGCGGGTGGGACGGCCATGATCCCGATCGCCGACGGGGTCGGCGACCGCGTCAACGGCGCACAGAGCATGCGGGGGCCGGAACGGGGGCCGGCACCGGGAGACGTCGATCAGAGGCGTCCGTCTCTTAGCTGGGCTCTACCAGTTCGACTCGCCCGGTTGAACGCGGGCCCAGTTGAACCCGGCCCGGTTGAACCCGGCCAGTTGAACGCGGCCCAGTGGGACGCGACCCACTTGGACGCTGACCGCCCTGCGGTCAGTCGCCTCGCTTGAACCGCTCGCGGAGACGGCGCTGGGTGTCTCCCAACGTCTCCGACAGCCCCTGCGCCCGCACCGACTTGGTCACCTGCTGCCAGCCCGCCCGGCCCATGTTGCGAAGATTGCGCTCGAAGTAGATGGCCGAGAACAGCATGATGAAGAAGCCCAGGAGCCCGAGCAGCAACGAGGTCGAGAACCACACCACGAGAATGGCCAGGCCGCCGAGGAAGGCGAGCGCCGACCATTTGCAGTTGCGGCCAGCGTGGCGGTACACGGTCTCCCGGCGCACCCGAGCCGCGAAATCCGGATCGTGCTCATAGAAGTTGCGCTCGATCTCGTGAAGGATCCGCTGCTCTTCCTCGGAAAGCGGCACAACCGCCCCCTTGCCACCCCTGGTCGTCGGTGTCTTCTCGTCCTCAATCTTCGCGCAGCGGCTGCGCTACAACAACGCGAACTGGCCGCACCGGACCCGTGGACCCCCCCGGCCGGCCCTGTGAGCGCAGGTGCGTGCGCTGGAGTGCCGGCACCGCCGGCCTAGCTGGACCCGGGCTGTCCGGACCGGGGGCCCCACTGGGTGTCGCCCTTCCGCTTGACGTCGACCCCGTCTGGACCGGCGAGCGAGGCGGGCCCCATGGCCTCGCTCCCGAACCGCGCTCGGACGGCGTCGAGGGCCCCCGACGCGGCGGTCTCCCGACCACGGGACCCTTCGGCGAGATCACCGAAGCTGAGCTGCTGGGCCCCTTGGTCCGACGCGCCGGTCAGCCCCGAGACGCTCACGCCCAGCAGACGGACCCCGGGCCGCACGTCCACGGCGCCGAGCAGCTCGGCCGCCACCTTGGCGATGACCGGCCCCTGGTCCACCGGGTCGACGAGGCTGTGCGAGCGGGTGATCGTGGACATGTCACCGAAGCGCACCTTCAGCGTCACCGTCCGGCCCGCCTTGTCACCGCCCCGCAAGCGGGCTGCCACTGCGTCCGACATCCGAACGACCTGACGCCGCAGGCTGGTCACGTCGTGGTCGTCGTGGGCGTAGGTCTCCTCGTGCCCGACGGACTTCACGTCGCGGTCCGGCTCGACCGACCGGGGGTCACGGGCCCAGGCCAGCTCGTGCAGCTGGCGACCCAACGCCTGACCCACGGTGATGACGAGCGTCTCCACCGGGACGGCAGCCAGGTCGCCCACTGTCGAGACACCGAGTCGGGTCAGTCGGGCAGCGGTCACGGGCCCGACGCCCCACAACGCGGACACCGGCAGCGGGTGGAGGAAGCCGAGCTCGGCGTCGGGCTCGACGGCGACGACTCCGGCGCCAGCGCGGGGCCCGGCGGGGGTCGCAGCCGGCTTTGCTGCCCTCGACGCCAGCTTGGCCAGCAGCTTCGAGCGGGCGACCCCGACTGACGACCAGAGGCGGAGCTCGTCATGGACCCGCTCGCGGACAGCGTGGGCGATGTCGGTCCCCGACCCGAACAGCCGGCGGGCGCCCCGCACGTCGAGGAAGGCCTCGTCGAGGCCGATGCCCTCGACCAGCGGCGTGAACGACGCCAGCACCTGGTGCAGCCGATGGCTGACGGCGGCGTAGACGTCGAACCGCCCGGGCCGGAACACCGCCTGCGGACACAGGCGGCTGGCCTGGACCGACGGCATCGCCGAGCGGACGCCGTAGGCCCTGGCTTCGTACGAGCAGGACGCGACCACCCCGCGCGTCCCCGACCCGCCGACAATGACCGGGCGCCCGGCCAAGGCGGGGTCGTCGAGGATCTCGACCGCGGCATAGAACGCGTCCATGTCGAGGTGCAGGATGTCGAGGTGGGGCGCGTCGAGTTGCCCGGCCACCGGACCGGTCACAGCCGGACCACCTCGAGGCGACGGGCGTCGTCGCCTTCGAGGCGGTAACGATAGGAACGATCCCCCCTCCCGGGACCGGGGTCGGCCCCGCGGGCCGGCGCTCCACCTGGGCCGGCCTCCAGGGCCGGCGCTGCACCTGGGCCGGCCTCCTGGGCCGGCGCTGCACCTGGGCCGGCCTCCCCGGCCGGCTGTCGTTCGGCGAGCCAGGCGACCAGCGGCTCGGCCACCCAGCGCCGACACCCCTCAAGATGGAGCTCGGCGTCGTCCCAGGGTACGAAACGGGCATCGACCACGATCCCGTCGGGATCGTTGACGGCCAGCTCCCCCGAGTACGACAGGGCCCGGTGGACCTCGACGCGAAGCAGCCAGCCCAGGCGTTCGGCCAGCGCCTCGACCTGGTAGACAGGTCCGGCCCACTCGTCGACGAGCAGTCCCGTCTCCTCGTCCACCTCCCGGGAGAGGCCAACGCGGACTGATTCCCCGCCGCTCACATCGATCACACCGCCGGGGGGCGACCAGTCCAGCGATCCATCTCGGCGACGGTTCTGGACGAGCAGGAGGCCGTCCCGGTTCTCGACCAGTCCACCGGCCACGAGCCACTCGCGCACAGAAGCATTCTGCCCTCCCGAGCCGGGCTGAGCCCCGAGGATGGCGCCGGCGACCCTGTCGCTGGTCGCTGGCCCGCCTTATGCCTGGTCTGATCGCCAGGCCACGCCGTCCGGCCGGGGCCGCCGGAGATGCCGGGCGGGAACGGGTCAGCCGGTCAGGCGCAGTCGACGGAATCCCTCGGCGTAGCGCACGCCGGCCTGACGGCCGCTCTCCTCCGCCCGCTCCCGGATGACGGTGCGCAGCCACTCGCCGGTCTCGGGCAGCTGGCTGCGGTGGCACCGCACCGCCTCGAGCTTGACGTCCAACGTCGCCGAGACGTCGACCCACACGTCCGGCTCGAGCGTGCCCGAGAGGTAGACCACCTCGACCTGGTGCGGGGGCCCGGTCTCGGGAAAGTACAGCGGCAGCGCAGCGGCGGGGGCCACAGCATCGAGGGCGGCCCAGCCCACGACGCGGTGGTCCAGGTGGTTGTAGTAGTCCTGGCCGAACATGACCGCCTGGGGGTCCGGGCACACGACCACCTGGGGCCGCACCTCCCGCATCATGGCGACCAGCTCGCGCCGCAGCTCGGCCCCGTTCTCGAGCTCGCCGTCGGGGTGACCGAGGAGGTGGTGACCCGTCAGGCCGACCAGCCTGGCGGCCGCCGCCACCTCTTCGGCCCGGCGGGCCACGAGCTCGACCGGATCCGTCGCGGGGTCCGACGTGCCCTTGTCGCCGCTCGTGCACACGACCGTGTGCACCTCGGACCCGGCCGCGCTCCAACGGGCCAGGGTGCCGCCGCACGAGACCTCGGGATCGTCGGGGTGCGCGTAGCAGGCAAGCACGCTCGTCGGTGCCTCACGGACCAGCTCGGCCATCTGGGCGAGCGTAGCCAGGAGCCCGGCCGGCAGTACCTGTGGCGCCCGCCCACCACAGCGTCAGACGTCCGACAAATGAGGCGCCCTACGGCGCGCTCGACAGCGCCTTGGCGGCGCGCTCGATCCCGTCGTCGTCGACATCGTGGTGCGTCATCAGACGCACCATCCGCGGAGCGACGGTGCCGGCGAGCACGCCCTCCGATCGGAGGTGGTCCAAGAGCAGTGCCGGTCGATCATGGCGGAAGATCACGACGTTGGTCGGCGCCCGGGAGGTGTCGCACCCGGCGTCCGGCCAGCGCTCGGCCACCGCTCCGGCCAGGCGTGCCGCCCGCCGGTGGTCGTCTGCCAGCCGCTCGACCATGCGGTCCAACGCCACCAGGCCGGCAGCGGCGATGATGCCGGCTTGGCGCATCCCTCCGCCGAGGCGGGCCCGTTCGGCCCGCGCCGCAGCGATCAGGTCCTCGCTGCCGGCGAGCATCGATCCGACCGGCGCGCAGAGGCCCTTCGAGAGGCAGGACATCACGGTCGTCACGCGCGCCGCGTACGCCGCCGCCGGGATACCAGTCGCCACCTCGGCGTTGAACAGGCGGGCCCCGTCCATGTGCACGGGGAGGCCCCGGGCCGCCCGCGCCACCGCCTCGAGCGCCTCGAGCGACCAGGGACGTCCGCCGGCGTGCATGTGGGTGTTCTCCACTGCGACAAGACTGACCCGGGGCTGGTGGTGCTCGGTGGCATCGAGCACCCAAGTCACGTCGTCTTCTGACAGCGGGCCTTCGTCGTCGGCCACGGTGTGGAACTGGATGCCGGCGTTGCGGGCGCCACCCCCGTGCTCGTGCACGACCACGTGCTGGCGGCGGCCAGCGACGACGATCGTCGCCGGCTCGGCGAGCACCCGCAGCGCCACCTGATTGCCCATCGTCCCCGAGGGGACAAACAAGGCGGAGTCCTTGCCGACACGCGCCGCGAACGCTGCCTCCAGGGCGTTGACCGTCGGGTCCTCCCGGTAGACGTCGTCGCCGACCTCGGCCTCGGCCATGGCGCGACGCATCTCGGGCGTGGGACGGGTCACGGTGTCGGAGCGGAGGTCGACCAGCCCGTCGCGCATCGGAGCCAGGGTATCGCCGGCAGCGCAGCCGCCGGGCCGGAGTCGATGCGAGCGCCCACAACGGACCGCGCCCACCCGCGATAGACCGTGGACATGGCGGACCTCGACGAGCTCCTCCAGATCGGCGTGGCCGTCGCCCGGTCGGCCGGCGATCTGCTCCTCGACGGCCTCCACCGGGCCCGGACGAGCGTCCG
>DASXYV010000329.1:0-21405 GCA_036502305.1 Acidimicrobiales bacterium | reverse complement strand
GGCCGACGTTGCCGGCGGCTACGCCAGCCCCCTGAGCGCCCTCGACCTGAACCAGGGCTGGCAGGGCTTTACGACCAGGTACCTCCCGTCAGCCGACCCGCCCGCCGTCGCCGCCGGCGAGCTGAGCCACCTCCTCACCCTCAGGGGCGTCGCCGCTCCGCCGGTGCCGGCACCCGACGCCGTGGCCCCGCCGGGAGCGGTGCTGGCCACCGTCCAGTCGCCCCCGCTCGGCCAGATCGTGTCGGCCATGCTCCGAGCGAGCGACAACCACACCGCCGAGATGCTGACCCTGGCGCTCGGTCGGCGGCTCCTGGGTGACGGAAGCACGGCGGCCGGGCTGCGAGCCGTGACGCAGGTCGACCAGGGCCTCGGCATCCCCACCGCAGGCACGAGCCTGGTCGACGGATCGGGGCTCGCACACGACAACCGGGCGACGTGCGACACCCTCCTGGCGGCCGTCGACAAGGGCACGTCCAATCCGCAGCTGAACGCGATCGCCCTCGGGCTGCCCGTCGCCGGGCTGTCGGGCACGCTCGTCAACCGATGGGCGGGCACGCCCCTGCAGGGCCACCTGGCGGCCAAGACCGGCTCCATCGGTGGCGTCGTGGCGATGGCCGGAGTGCTCGACCTGGGCCACCCGGTCCACTTCGCCCTGATCCTCAACGGCCCCGGAAACCTGGGCGACGTGGAGCAGCGGATGGTCGCCGCCCTGGCCGCGTATCCGGGCGGCTGACGCACACCGCGGCGGCAGCCAGGTTCATGGTCCCGGCCCGGATTGGCGACGGATGTCCCCGGGTATCTCTTTCGTTCCTGCTGTCGATGACATAGACCAGGAGGGTCACGCTCTCGACCCTGGAGGCGACGATGTCGGACCCGAATCGTGACGTCACCAGCACCATCGAAGCGCTCCTGAGCGAGCGACGGGAATTTCCGCCACCCGAGGAGTTCGCCCGCCACGGGGTGGTCTCTTCCCCTTCCATCTCCGAGGAGGGAGAACGGTTCGAGGACTTCTGGGCCCGCCAGTCAGAGCAGTTCGTGTGGCGCCGCCCGCATCGCGAGGTGTTGGACTGGTCCAACCCCCCCTTCGCCCGGTGGTTCGTCGACGCCAAGCTCAACATCACCGAGAACTGCCTCGATCGCCATCTCGAGTCGGCCGGGGACAAGGTCGCCTACTACTGGGAGGGTGAGCCCGGCGACCGGAGGGTCATCACCTACGCCGAGCTGCACGCCGAGGTGTGCCGGCTCGCCAACGCGCTGGCCGACCAGGGCGTGACCAAGGGCGACCGGGTCGCCATCTACATGGGCATGGTCCCCGAGCTGCCGGCCGCCCTGCTGGCGTGCGCCCGGCTCGGCGCGCCGCACTCGGTCGTGTTCGGCGGCTTCAGCTCCGAGGCCCTCAGGGACCGCATCCAGGACGCCGAGTGCAAGGCAGTCATCACCTGCGACGGCTCGTGGCGCAACGGCGCCACCTTCCCGCTCAAGGAGTACGCCGACGCCGCCGTGGCCGACTGCCCATCGATCGAGACTGTCGTCGTGCTGCGTCGCACTGGACAGGACGTGGCCATGACCGAGGGTCGCGACGTCTGGTGGCACGACATCGTCGCCGGGCAGTCGGACAGCCGCGAGGCCACCGAGATGGACAGTGAGGACATGCTGTACATCCTCTACACGTCGGGCACCACGGCGAAGCCGAAGGGCATCGTGCACACGACGGCCGGCTACATGGTGGGCACCGCCGTGACGCACCGGCTCATCTTCGACATCCATCCCGACACCGACGTCTACTGGTGCGCGGCCGACGTCGGTTGGGTGACCGGTCACAGCTACATCGTCTACGGGCCCCTGGCCAACGGGTGCACGAGCGTGATGTACGAGGGCGTGCCCAACTACCCCGACAAGGACCGGTTCTGGGACATCGTCGAGCGCTACAAGGTGACGATCCTCTACACGGCGCCGACGACCATCCGCACCATGATCAGGTGGGGACCCGAGTACCCCGAGAAGCACGACCTCTCCAGCCTGCGCCTGCTGGGCACGGTGGGCGAGCCCATCAACCCAGAGGCCTGGATCTGGTACCACACCGTGATCGGCCGGGAGCGCTGCCCCATCGTCGATACCTGGTGGCAGACCGAGACCGGCATGATCATGATCACTCCCCTCCCCGGCCTGACCACCACCCGCCCCGGATCGGCGACGTTCCCCTTCCCGGGCGTCGGCGCCGACGTGGTGGACGACCAGGGAACGAGCGTGCCGCTCGGCGGCGGTGGCTACCTCACGCTCACCAGGCCGTGGCCGGCGATGCTCCGCACGCTCTACAAGGACCCCGACCGGTTCGTCGAGACCTACTGGAGCCGCTTCAGCGATCCGAAGGCCAACCGGTGGGTGTACTTCGCCGGGGACGGGGCCAAGCGGGACGAGGACGGCTACTTCTGGCTCCTCGGCAGGGTCGACGACGTCATGAACATCTCTGGTCACCGGATCTCCACGCTGGAGGTGGAGTCCGCGCTCGTGGACCACCCGGCGGTCGCCGAGGCGGCGGTGATCGGACGAATGGACGAACGGACGGGGCAGGCCATCGCCGCCTTCGTGAGCCTCAAGGGCGAGGCCCAGGGCGACGAAACGCTCATCGCCGTCCTCCGGGATCACGTGGCCACCAAGATCGGCAAGATCGCCCGGCCGACCTCGATCGTCTTCACCCCGGAGCTGCCCAAGACCCGCTCGGGCAAGATCATGCGTCGCCTGCTCAAGGACGTGTCCGAGAGCCGGCAGCTCGGCGACGTCACCACGCTCGCCAACGCGGCGGTCATCGACGACATCGCCCAACGGGCCGCCGGCGCCACCAAGGAGGACTGAGTCTCTCGAGAGCCGCACGCCGGCCCGACAATCGAGCCGCAGGCGCAGCGCATATGCTCGCCGGGCGTGAACGCCGATCGTTGCGACGCCCTGCTCGTCGTGTCATTCGGCGGACCGGAGGGCACCGATGACGTCCTCCCCTTTCTGGAGAAGGTCACCGCCGGGCGCGGCGTGTCTCGCCAGCGCCTGCTCGAGGTGGCCGAGCACTACCACCGCTTCGGCGGGGTGAGCCCGGTCAACGCGCAGAGCCGGGCCCTCGTCGCCGCCCTCGAAGCCGAGCTGGCTCAGCGAGGATGGCAGCTCCCGGTCTACTGGGGGAACCGCAACTGGCATCCGTTCCTCACCGACACGGTGCGCCAGATGGCCCGTGACGGCATCCGCCGGTCGCTCGCCTTCGTCACCTCGGCCTTCAGCTCGTACCCCGGGTGCCGCCAGTACCTGGACGACATCGAGCGGGCCCGAGCCGAGGTCGGCGATCGCGCCCCGGAGGTGGGCAAGCTCCGGGCGTTCTACAACCATCCTGGTTTCGTCCGACCCATGGCGCGTGGCGTGGAAGCCACTGTCGCCGCCGTGCCCGAGCAACGACGGCGACGGACCCACCTGGTCTTCACCGCTCACAGCATCCCGGCGGCCATGGCCGAGTCGAGCGACTACGAGGCGCAGCTCCAGGAGGCCTGCCGGCTGGTCTGCGGGCTGCTCGGGGACCGCTACCGGTGGGATCTCGTCTACCAGAGCCGCAGCGGCCCACCCGGACAGCCATGGCTGGAGCCGGATGTCGGCGACCACCTCGAGACGCTGGCCGCGGCGGGAGTCGACGACGTCGTCATCGTCCCCATCGGGTTCGTCTCGGACCACATGGAGGTCCGCTTCGACCTGGACGTCGAGGCGGTGGCGAAGGCCGACAAGCTGGGGCTGCACGCCCACCGGGCACCGACGGTCGGCACCGACCCCGAGCTCGTGGGCATGATCGCCGATCTCGTCGCCGAGCGAGGTCGACCGGAGCGCGAGGGGCGCCGCCTGGGATCCGACCCGCCCCGTCCGGACGTGTGCCCGCCCGGGTGTTGCCCAGGACCAGCGCGCTAGCCCATTAGCGGACGGCCGTCCGCACTCGTGCGCTGGCGTCCTCGGCGGTGGCAGCCAGGTCCACGACCCGATCGAAGGCGCTCACGACCAGCACCCGCCGCACCGGCGACTCCTCGGGGACCACGACGGCCAGGTGCTGCCGATGCCGTTGGAGCCGCTCGCTGAGCTTGTACAACAGGCCGATGCCGGCGCTGTCGATGTAGGCCACGCCGGACAGGTCGACGACGAGCCCGGCGGCGGAGTTGGGCACGGCCTTGGCCACCTGGGCCCCGAGCCGGTCGGCGTTCGAGAGGTCGACCTCCTCCTCGATGCGCACGACCACGACCTCGGCGCTCGTGGCGGACCCGTCGTCGCTGTCGACGCCGGGAGCCGAGAACGACGGGTCCCGAGGTTGGTGCTGGGTACCGAGCCGGCGCCGGAGGTGCACGGCCGTCCCGCCCGGGCCGGGGATGACCTCCACCTCGTCGGTGAGGGAGCTCATGAGGTGAAACCCCCGCCCTCCCGGGCGTTCGGCGCGAGGACGCCAGTGTCCCGAGTCGGTGACGGTGATCGTGACCTCACCGCCACGCTCGAGCGCCTCGATCCGCAGGACGCCGTCCTCCCCCGGGCCGTAGGCGTGCTCGAGGGCGTTGGCGGCGGCCTCGCCGCAAGCGAGCACCAGGTCCTCAGCCTCCCCCCGCTCTGCTCCGGCTTGCGAGAGCCATTGCCGCAGGGCCCGACGGGCGGGGGCGAGCAGCCGGGGCTCGCCGGGGATGGTCAGCTCGAGCCGCTCGCGCTCGGGGGGCGTCAGGCGCAGCGCGAGCAGGGCGACGTCGTCCGACGAGCCCTCGGCACCGAGGGCCTGGACCAGCCGATCGCAGAGCGACTCGATGTCGCCATTCGAGCCGGCGGCCGCCTGCAGCAGCGTCTCGAGGCCCTCGTCGATCGTCGCCCCCCGCCGCTCGACCAGGCCGTCGGTGTAGAGGATGACGGTCGAGCCGGGGTGCAGCACCTCGACCGTCTCCCGGGCGGTGCCGGGCTCGATACCCAGCGGCGCGACTGGATGGAGAGAGAGGAAGCGCGCCGTGCCGTCCGGCTCCACGACGAGCGGCGGTGGGTGACCGGCGCTCGTCAGGCTCAGGGTCGCGCTGTCCGGCTCCACCACACCGAAGATGAGCGTGGCCATCTGGGGCACGTCGAGGTTCTGGATCAGGTTGTTGACCCGGTTCACGACCGTCGCCGGCGACCCACCCTCGAGCGCGCAGGCCCGCACGGCCAGCTGCAGCTGGCCCATGACGGCGGCGGCGGGCACACCCCGCCCCACCACGTCGCCGATGACCACCCCGAGACGACCGGCTCCCAGCGGGAAGACGTCGTACCAGTCCCCCCCCACGTCCAGGCCCGCGCCCCCGGGCAGGTAGCGGGCCCCGAGGACCAGGCCCGGCAGCTCGGGGAGGGCCTTGGGCAGGAGGCTGTGCTGAAGGGTGACGGCGATGCGCCGCATCTCCTCGTAGACCTGGGCGTTGTGCAATGCCTCAGAGGCCATCTGGGCGAACTGGGCGAGGATGGCCTCGTCCAGCGGGCCCAGGCCGTCACGACTCCCCCAGACCGCGATGACGCCCGCAGTGCTCCCGCGCGGACCGGTGATGGGCACCGCGAGCCAGCTGGTGAGAGAGCTCGGTCGGGATTGGCCACTGTCGACCACTTCGGTCATCGCGGCAGCGACGGCCGGCGGCACCTCCGAGGTGGAGGACTGCAGGACGCCGTCCTCGGCGTGGAACAGGATCGCCGCCTCTCCTCCTCCCGCGACCACCAGGGCCTGCTTGGCGATCTCCGGGAACCGGTCAGCGAGCGACGGACAGGCGATGACGGCGACCGACGCCTCGGCCAGCGTCTGGAGCCGAGCAACGTGGCCCTGCTCGACCCGGGTGCGCTCCTGGGCTTCCCAAAAGCCTCGCTGGGCCATGTCGAACGCGGCCATCCCCTGGAGCAGGAACTGGGTGCCGGCCTCGGCCCTGGCCTCCGAGTCCCCCACCGGCGGCCCAGCTCCCGGCGGCCCAGCTCCGGGCGGCCCGGCTCCCGACGGCCCGGCTCCCGACGGCCCACCTCCCGGTGGCCGGCCCGTGGCCGCGAGGTGAATGCTGGCGATCTCGAGCAGGCTGATCCCCTCGGACAGCGCCCGCCGGCCCAGCTCGTAGGCGACGCTCAGCCCCGACTCGCTCCGGGAGGCGAGATGCTCGCCCAGCGCCGCCTCGTAGTCGTGACGGAACCGGTCGACGGCCCCGCTCACGACCGTTCGGTCCCGTAGCGGGCGACGAGCACCAGAGCGTCGTCGTTCGGTCGGGCCAGGTTGTCGAGAATGCGGTCGGCCAGCCGGGCGGGTCCCGCCACCACGCTCGCGTCCTCGGCGAACGTCCTGGCGATGCCGTCAGTGGCCATCATGAGCACGTCGCCGGGCTGGAGGTCGACGAGCCGCGGACGCAGCGTCGGGAGCTGATAGCCCACGATGCCACCGTGGAGCAGCGCCCACTCGGTGGATGAGTCGCCGGGCGCGTTGCCCGACGGGACGCCCCGGAGCAGCACCGCCTCGACGTTGCCCACGCCCAACCAGCTCATCGACCCGTTCGTGGCCCTGATGCTCGCCACGGTGACGGCAGCGCCGCGCGTGCCGGCCAGCGCCGAATGGCACAGCAGGAGGAGAACCTCCACCGGCTCGGCCGGGTTCTCCCGCAGCACCGCGACCGCCTGCTCGGCGGCGGCGGCCGCCGCCGGGCCATGACCGAGCCCGTCGACCACCGCCAGGAGCGCCTCGCTGTCGGTGACCCGCACCACCCATTGATCTCCGGAGACCGACTCGCCCGGGATGGGTCGGGCCGCCACGGCCCACTCGAGGAGCCCGTTGGCGCCACACTCAGCCACGATCCGGCGCCCACTTGCACATGATGACCGTCGTTCCCATCCCGGCCTCGGACCGCACCTCGAACTCGTCCATCAGCCGACGGGCTCCGGGCAAGCCGAGACCCATTCCCTCGGCGGTGGAGTAGCCGTCCTCGAGCGCCCGCTGCACGTCGCGGATGCCGGGCCCCTCGTCACGCGCCTCCATGATGATGCCCTGTCGGCCGTCGCCGTCCACGATCCGGAAGAGGATCTCGCCTCGGCCCGCGTAGCTGGTGATGTTGCGCGCCACCTCGGAGATGGCGGTGGCGATGAAGGTCAGATCGGTCCGGGAGAATCCGAGCCGCTCGGCGAGCTCCCTGCCCTTCTGGCGGGCGAGCACGATGTCGTTGTCGGCCTTGATCGGTATGACGAGATCATCCGCCACGGCCGTCGCCGCCCCACATCCGGGTCCGCTGGTCCAGGTAGGCGAGGCCCTCCTCGAGGTCCAAGGCCGTGTGGACGTCCTCGAGGCTCATCCCGAGCTGGACCATGGCGAACGCCACCTCGGCCTGGATCCCCACGATGACGGTGACCGCGCCGCGAAGGTCGGTCATGTGGGCGATCGTCCGCAGCGACCGGGCCGCGAACGAGTCCATCACGTCGAGGGCCGTGACGTCGACGATGATGCCCCTGGACCGGTACCGGCTGACCTGGTCCATGAGGTCGTCCTGCAACGAGAGCGCCTCGCTGTCGGTCATGGCCGACTGGATGGAGGCGATCAGGTACGTCCCTTGCTTGAGAATGGGGACGGACACCGGCGACGGTCCGATCCGCAGACCTAACGCATCTCGGCGACGGGCTCGGCGCTGCGGGTGACCTCGTAGCCGAGGAGCCGCTCCGCCTCCTCGATGCCGCCCTGGAGGTCGCCCACGGCGTTCATCTTCGAGAGGTCGACACCGATGGTCACCAAGGTGAGAGCGATCTCCGACGACAGGCCGGTGATGATGACGCTGGCCCCCATGAGCCGTGACGCCTCCACGGTCTGCACGAGGTGGTTGGCCACGGTCGAGTCGATCGCCGGCACACCGGTGATATCGATCACGACGACCTTCGCCCTATTTGTACGAATTCCCCGCAGCAGTTGCTCGGTCACCTGGCGGGCGCGCTGGCTGTCCAGCACACCGATGATAGGCAAAATGAGCAGCCGCTCCCGCACCTGCAATACCGGGGTGGAGAGCTCGCGGATCGCCTCCTGCTGCTGGCGGATGATCCGCTCCCGCTCCTGGACGAAGCTCACGCCAACGGTGTTGGCGATGCGGTTGGCCGCCGGCTCGTACGCATCCAGGACCCGGTTCAGCAGCTCGAAGTCGCTCTGGTACTTCTCGAACAACGAGCGGGCCAGGACGTCGCGCAGCAGGAGGACGATCCCGAGGACCTCCTCGGTCTCCACTCCTCGGGGGATGATCCGCTCCGACAGGTTGCGGGCATAGTCCTGCAGCGCCTCTACGCTCCCGGTCTCCAACACCTCGACGTAGTTGTCGTAGACCGAGGTCGCCTCCGAGAAGAGCTCCTCCGGAGTCATCGCCGTGAGCAGGTTGGCGTTGGTGATCCGCCGGGCCCACTCCTCCCGCAACGGGGTGCGGTTCTCGCGAAGGTGGGCCACGAGCTCCGGCAGGAGGGCATCGCTGGTGAGGGTCGTCTCCGGCGGCCGGAAAGAGTTGACCTCTTGAGCCATCGCGTCTCCTCCAATGATCGCGGGAGCTGCGGCGTTCTGGCGAAGGCGAGCTGCGATGCTCCTCGACTGCTTGGGAACCATAGAGCCCGCCTGCCTGGTGCGCAATAAGGGTGATGAGCCGGGTGATCGGGCGCCCGCTGCCCGGTGAAAGTTCTTCCCCCGTCGTGGGGAGGCAAGGAGCGATGTGGCGACGCCGGCTAGCCTCGTCGCCACGGACGTCGTCGAGCGGTTCCTCGATCGGATGGCCGCCCACGACTGGGCGGGAGTCACGGACTGTCTGGCGCGCGATGTCGTGCGCATCGGGCCGTTCGGAGACACCTACTCGCCGCGCGACCGCTATGTGGCCTTCCTCGCCGAGCTCATGCCCCAGCTCTCCAACTACTCGATGAAGGTGGCCTGGGTGACCTACGGCGACTCGCGTGCGGTGGCCGAGCTGAGCGAGACCATGGACGTGGACGGCGCTCTCCTCGAGACACCCGAGGCGCTGGTCTTCGACCTCGACGCTGCCGGGCAGATCGCGCGCATCGCGGTGTACATCCAGCGCGGGGACTAGGTATCGACCTGCACGGAGCGGCCTGCCTGCCACTGGCGGAGAACCAGATAGCTCCCCTTGAGGGCGGCGTGGTCCCACGCGCCGAAGCCCATGATCGTGCCGTCGAGGCCGCTCGCCGCGGGGAGGCGCTTCACGCGCTCCAGGCCATCCTTCACGCCGGCACGCGTCAGGTGCGCCGACCGGGCGATGCCCTCGGCCACCAGGCGGCCCAGGTCGTAGGCGGCGAGGCCGATCGGACCGGCGGCAGTGCGCTTCGAACGCTCACGCAGGGAGGCGCGAACCCGGTTGCCGTCGGCGACGTTGTCGACGTAGACCCAGCCCCCCCACGCCTCGCGCCACTCGGGCCGGGCGTAGCCGAACATCAGCGAGGAGTTGGCCACGACCGGGACATCCCAGCCCTGTTCGGCGCGCGCCAGGGCCACCGCCCGGGCTGCCACCCCCAGCCCGAGATAGACGAGGACCTCGGGGTCGCTCACCCGGAGGCGGGCAACGGTGGGCCCGACGTCCTCGCTCAGCGGTGAGACGGCAGCGGTGCCGGCGATCTCCACGTCCAGGCGGCCGCAGCTCTCGGCGAAGAACTCGGCGTAGCGCCGCCCGACCGGCGAGTGGTCGTGGACCACCGCCGCCGACCGGAGCGATCGCCGCACGAGGTGCTCGGCGAGGACGGCGGGCTCCTCCTCGAGCGACCCCACCTGATAGTGGAACATGAGCTCGCTGCGGGTGATCTCCCCGCCCGTGTAGTTGATGCAGGGGAGACCGAAGGCGTCCGCCAGCGGTTTCACCACCAAGCCGTTGTCGCTGATGGACGGCCCGAGGACGGCGAGCACGCCGGCGGACTCCAGCTCCCGGAAGACTGCCTCCACCCCGTGGGCGGTACCGGCCGGCAGCCCGGGGGCCTGTCGGGGCACGAGCTCCACGGCTCGGTCGAGCCGTCCGCTGGCGGCCACCTCGTCGACGCCGATCCGGACCCCCTCTTCGAAGCCTGCTCCCCCGTCGGCCTGGGGGAAGTCGTAGAGGATGCCGATCAGGACGGGGGCCGCCACGGCGGCGCAGCATAGGGCGCTGCCTGCCGCCCGGACCACGGACAGCCAACAATTGCTGCGTTCCACATAAGGTCGAAAGGGCCGGCCCGCCCCGGTCGTCGCCCCCACTTTCGACGTTCTGTGGAAGGGGACGAAAGATCGCCGGTGGTGCCGCCGGACTATGGTGACGCAAGCGTCAGTGTCGGTGACGAGGTGGGAGGGCACGGCCCATGCAGACCGAAGACCTGATCCTCGTGAGCGTCGACGACCACGTGGTGGAGCCGCCGACCATGTTCGAGGGCCGGCTCCCGGCCCGGCTGGCCGAGCTCGCTCCTCGGGTCGTGCGCAAGGACGACGGCACCAACGCGTGGGTCTACGACGGCAAGGAAGCCACCAACATCGGGCTCAACGCGGTGGCGGGGCGACCGCCCGAGGAGTACGGGCTCGAGCCCACGGCGTTCGAGGAGATCCGGCCCGGCTGCTACGACATCCACCGTCGGGTCCGCGACATGGACGCCAACGGGGTGCTGGGGTCGATGTGCTTTCCGTCGTTTCCCAACCTGTGCGGCCAGCTGTTCGCCCGGGCGAGCGATCCCGAGGTCTCCCTGGCGGTCCTGCGCGCCTACAACGACTGGCACATCGAGGAGTGGTGCGGCACGTACCCCGGCCGGTTCATCCCGCTGGCCATCCCGCCGATCTGGGACCCGGAGGCCATGGCCGACGAGGTGCGCCGGGTGCACGCCATGGGATGCCACGCCGTGTCCTTCTCCGAGAACCCGGCCAAGCTCAAGCTCCCGAGCCTGCACAGCGACCACTGGGACCCCTTCTGGTCGGCCTGCGCCGACCTGGGCACGATCGTGTGCCTGCACATCGGGTCCTCGTCGTCGCTGGTCATCACGGCTCCGGACGCCCCCATCGACGTGTTGATCAGCCTCCAGCCGATCAACATCGTGCAGGGCGCCGCCGACCTGCTGTGGTCGCCGGTGCTCCGAAAGTTCCCGTCTCTGCGCTTCGCCCTCTCCGAAGGCGGCATCGGCTGGATCCCGTACTTCCTCGACCGCATGGACTGGATCTACCAGCGGCACCACGTCTGGACCGGTCAGGACTTCGGCGACCAGCTGCCGAGCCAGGTCTTCCGCGAGCGCGTCGTCACCTGCTTCATCGACGACCCGGCCGGCGTGGAGGCCAGGCACCGCGTCGGAGTCGACACCATCACCTGGGAGTGCGACTACCCCCACTCCGACTCGACCTGGCCCCAGTCGCCCGAGACGCTCATGAAGTCGCTCGCCGATGTCGTGGACGACGAGATCGACCGCATGACCCACCGCAACGCCATGCGCCACTTTCGCTTCGACCCCTTCGCCCACCGGTCCCGGGAGGACTGCACGGTCGGAGCCCTGCGCGCCGGCGCGGCCGACGTGGACGTCACACCGAGGAGTACGGGTCAGGTGCGAGCGAACCGGATGACCAAGGCGACCGATCTGACCCGCCCCCGCTCCTGACCCCTACCGGGAGACGCCCTCGAACAGGTCGTCCTCGAGCTTTCCGTCGGGCGTCCCGCCGCGCAGGATGAACCACTCATGGCCGAAGGCGGCGGCGAAGGCATCCGCCGGAAGCGAGAGGAAGAACGACGACTCCGGGATCTGGCTGGCGTGGACGGCCATGGCCTCGCGCTTCTTTTCCAGGTAGGCGGTGACGTCGACGACGGCGGTGATCTCGTCCTCCGGGACGCCAAGACCGATGGCGTCGGGGTCGGGCATGTCTTCCTCGGCGACGTCGGGCGGCCGCAGGGTCCCCAGCCGACGCACGTGGTCGCGGCTGATCGTGGCCTCGTAGACCTTGGGCACCCCGGCCATCTCCGCAGCCCGCACGCCCACCCGGTGCACCTGGATGTGGTCCGGGTGGCCGTAGGTGCCGTGGTCGTCGTAGACGGTGAGCACGTCGGCCCGCTCCTCGCCCAGGATGGCGGCGAGCCTGCCGGCCGCCTCGTCGAGATCGGCCTGCCAGAAGGACCCCGGGCGATCGTTCTCCGGCGTCCCCATCATGCCCGAGTCGACATAGCCCAGCACCTCGCAGCGGGCCACGCCCAGCACGGCGGCGGCCTGCTCGAGCTCGGCGGCGCGGCGATCGGCCAGTCGCTCCCCCTTCCGCAGCACGCCCTCGACGACCTCGCCGTGCTCGCCCTTCGTCGCCGTCACAAGCACCACGCGGTGGCCCTCGGCGGCGGCCTTGGCCATGACCCCAGCGGTGGCGATGGCCTCGTCGTCGGGGTGGGCGTGGAAGGTGACCAGGGTTGACATGCAGGCATCCTCGCACGAGTTGCTGGCGGCCTCGCCGCCCCGGACGGAGCCCGTCGTCGTCCTCCACTGGTTCGGCCGGGTAACGGGCGACGGGGGCCCAACCCCGGCGCCGGCCGTCTGTCCCTGGCGGCATCGCCGCCACGGACCGCTGATCCGAGCCAAACCGAACCGTGACAAAACGGCTGCAACCGGGAGGGCATCACCGGGCAGCCGTCGAACCAATCGGGCAAGTTCCTGACGCGTCGTCAGCCGTGGCCGGCGGCGCGCCTGGAGCTGCGCCCGGTGCTCCGCCTTCCGACCTGCTCAAATCGGGCAAATGGTAACGTCGAGTCAGATCGGGCGCTTGCCTGGGAGGCGGGGAGCGGATGAGGATCACGAGGCCGTGGGGGCGGTCGAGCCGGGTGGCCGCCTGCCTCACCGCCGCTGCTGCGCTGCTGCTGACCAGCTGTGGCGCCCGGCTGAGCCCCCGCCAGCTGGCCGAGGCCAGCGGGGCGAGCGGGGGGACGGGACTGAACGCCGGGGGCCAGGGGTCCTCGGGCACGGGTGGCGTCGGTGGCGGCGCCGGCACCGCTTCCACCGCTGGCCCGCTCGCGGGTGGAGGCGCGAGCGCGACCGGCGCCGGTGGAACAGGCGGGTCCGGTGGTGGGGCGGGCGGTGCGGGCAGCACCACGTTGCCCCCTGGCGGGAACGGAGGCGCCACCGACGTCGGCGTGACGCCCAACTCGATCACGGTTGGCAACATCTCGACCCTCACAGGCCCGGTGCCAGGGCTGTTCGCGGGAGCCGTCAACGGCACCGACGCCTTCTTCGCCTATCAGAACAGCCAGGGTGGTGTCTTCGGCCGGCAGCTCAAGGTCAACGCCGGCGACGACCAGTTCGACTGCGGCCAGAACAAGGCCGTCACCCAGTCCGACGTCCCGAAGGTCTTCGCTTTCGTCGGCTCCTTCTCGCTCTACGACAACTGCGGCGCCCAGGTCGTCGGCCAGAACGCGGGCATGTCCGATGTCCACGTCGCCCTCTCGAAGGACGCCCAGGTCGAAGCCAACGGCTTCTCGCCCCAGCCGCTCAAATCCGGCGCTGCCACGGGACCGTTCCAATACGTGAAGGGCGCGCACCCGGGCGCTATTGGCTCGGTGGGGTCGCTCATCGGCGACGTCCAGTCGGCCAAGGACGCGTGGGTCGGCGAGAAGGCGACCATGCAGTCGCTCGGGTACAACTTCACCTACGGGCGCAACTACGAGCCGACCGAGACCGACTTCACGGCCGACATCGTGCAGATGAAGTCCAAGAACGTGAAGACGGTCGTGCTGATCGCCGCCGACGTGAAGGGCATCGCCCGCATCCAGCAGGCGGCCCAGCAGCAAGGGTGGCACCCCGAGGTATGGCTGCTCGGCGCGTCCGCCTACGACTCCACTTTTCTCCCCCTGGCGGGGAGCGCCGCCGAAGGAAGCCTGATCTATCTGCCCAGCGCCATGTACCTCGGTGAGGACTCGGGGGGCGTCCCTGAGGTCGGCCTGTTCCAGACCTGGATGCACCGCACCCACCCCGACGCCAACGCCGATCTGTTCGCCGCCTACGGCTGGTCCTCCGCCCGGCTGTTCGTGCAGGCGCTCCAGGCGGCCGGTCCCCGCGCCACCCGCCCCTCGTTGCAGGCCGCCCTCAAGAGCGTCCACCAGTTCAACGCCAACGGGTTCCTGGCCACGGCGGATCCCGCCGGCAAGGTGCCACCCATCTGCTACGTGATGGTCAAGGTCTCGGGCGGGCACTTCACCCGGGTGGACGACCCGCCCAACGGCTACCGGTGTGATGGTTCGTACTTCGGCGGCTGAGCGACCGTGACCACATTCCTGTCGTTCACCATCGTCGGGATCGTGGTGGGGTGCATCTATGCCCTCACCTCGACCGGCCTGGTCGTCACCTACATCACCTCGGGGATCTTCAACTTCGCCCACGGGGCCATCGGGATGGTGGCCGCCTTCGCCTATTGGGAGCTGACCGTCAAGGAGCATTGGCCAGTGCCGCTGGCCCTGCTCTTCGTCCTGTTCGTGCTGGCGCCGGTGATGGGCTTTCTCATCGACCGGCTGCTGATGCGCAACCTCCACGGCAAGCCCGAGGTGATCACCCTGGTCATCACCCTGGGGCTGATGTTGTTCCTGCTCGGCCTGGCCGAGACACGCTGGGACCCCGGGTTCCCCCGGACGATCCCGAAGTTCTTCGCCGGCCACGACGTGAACCTGTTCGGCGTGGTCGTCTCCTACCACCAGATCGTGGTGGTCGTCGTGGCCGTGGCCGTGGCCATCGGGCTGCGGCTGTTCTTGTTCCGCACCCGCTCGGGCATCGCCCTGCGGGCGGTGGTCGACGACCCCGGGCTGGCGGCCCTCAACGGCGCCCCGCCCGCCAGAGTGCGCTCCATGGGCTGGGCCATCGGGGCGATGCTGGCCTCGCTGGCCGGGATCCTGCTGGCCCCGCTGGTGACCCTCGACATCCTGCTGCTGACCTTGTTGGTCATCAACGGCTATGCCGCCGCCATCGTGGGACGGCTCCGGAGCCTCCCGCTCACCTTCGGCGGCGGCTTGCTCCTCGGCCTGTTCGAGTCCTACGCGGTCGGCTACGTCCCCGGCAGCCTCCTCAGCCAGCTGCGCCCCACCCTGCCGGTCATCTTCTTGTTCGTCGCCCTGTTGATCCTGCCCCAGGACCGGCTGCGGGTGGGCCGGGCGGCGGGCCGGCACACGACGCGGGTACCAGCGCTGCGCACCACCCTGATGGCAGCCGGCGGGTTCGTCGTCGTGGCCTGGTTCGTCTCCGGGCAGCTGTCGGTGACGAACCTGATCACCGGCGGCGAGGGGTTGGTCGTCGCGCTGGTCCTGCTGTCGCTGCTGCTGCTGACCGGCTACGGAGGCCAGATCTCGGCGGCCCAGCTGACGTTTGTGGGCTTCGGCGCCTTCGCCATGGGGAGGCTGGGAGAAGGCGGCTCGCTGCTCGGCGTGTTCGCAGCCGTGGGGCTGGCGGCGGCGGGGGGCGCCCTGGTGGCGCTGGTGACCCTACGGGTGCGGGGCCTGTACCTCGCCCTCAGCACGGTCGCCTTCGCCCAGGCCATGGTCACGGTCTTCTTCCAGAACAACAACGTCTTCGGCCAGGGCGGGGCGCTGGGCGTGGCCCGCGTCCACCTGCCGGGCATCTCCCTGCAGAGCGATCGGGCCTTCTTCGTGGCGTGCTCCGTTGTCTTCGCCGCGGCCGCCATCGGCGTCCTCGCCCTGCGCCGGGCGTCCTTCGGCCGCCGGCTGGCCGCCATGTCCGACAGCACCGCGGCGTGCGCCACCCTCGGCATGAACATCGCCTGGACCAAGCTGGCGGTGTTCACCGTCTCGGCCGGGTTGGCCGGGCTGGCCGGCGCGTTCTACGGCGGGCTGCGGGGCTCGGTGGGAAGCAATGACTTCCAGATGCTCAACAGCCTGGCCCTCCTACTGCTGCTGGCCATCTGGGGCCTCGACTCGGTCACCGGGGTGCTGCTCGCCGGCCTGTCGTACGCCCTGTTCCCGGTGATCCAGTCCCACGTCCCGAGCATCCACAGCCTGGTCTTCCTCGCCACGGGCCTGGGGGCCCTTGGCCTGGCGCGCAACCCGGACGGGGTCATGAGCAAGCTGGCCCCGGCTGGCGACAGCCTACGGGGGTGGTGGGCGAAGAGATCGAGGGGGGCGCCGCTGCCTGGCGAGCGACTCCAAGGCGAGATCGTTCCGGACGAGGAGGAGGCCCTTGCCGGCGTTGCAGGCTGAGCGGGTCAGCGTTCGCTTCGGTGGGGTCGTCGCCGTGGACAGTGTCGACCTGTCGATCGAGCCCGCGGCCATCACGGGGCTGATCGGGCCCAACGGCGCGGGCAAGACCACCATCTTCAACGTCTTCGGCGGCCTCCAGCAGCCGACCGAGGGCAAGGTGCTCCTCGAGGGGCGGGACATCACGCGCCTCAAGGCCCACGCCCGGGCCCGCCGGGGCATGGCCCGGACCTTCCAGCGCCTGGAGGTGTTCGGGACGCTCAGCGTTCGCGACAACATCCAGGTTGCCGCCGAGATCCGCAAGGCCTGGGCGCGGGATCGCTCGCGCCCCGCCGCGGTCGCCGACGAGCTCCTCGACCGCATTGGGCTTCGCGATGTGGCCGAATCGCGGGTCGACGCCATACCGACCGGCACGGCCCGCCTGGTCGAGCTGGCGCGGGCCCTCGCCACCCGTCCGTCGCTGCTCCTGCTCGACGAGCCGGGCTCCGGACTCGACCACCAGGAGACGGCTGCCCTCGGCGACCTGCTGCTCGACCTCGCGTCCGAGGGGATGGCGGTGCTGTTGGTCGAGCACGACGTGGAGATGGTCATGCGGGTGTGCGACCGGGTCAACGTGCTCGACTTCGGCCGGCTCATCGCCGAAGGCACTCCGGCCGAGGTGCAGCGGGATCCCGCCGTGCAGGCCGCCTACCTCGGTGCTGGCGACGAGACGCTCGAGGAGGCCGGTCCGGAAGGCCGGCCCAGCGATACCCCCAGCGATAGGGCGGCGGTCGGATGACGCCCGCCCTCGAGCTGCGCGACGTCCGGGCCGCCTACGGCCGCATCGAGGTCGTGCACGGCGTGGACCTGGTAGTCCCCCGCTCGTCGGTGTTCGCCCTCCTCGGGCCCAACGGGGCGGGCAAGACGACGCTCCTCAAGGTGGCCGGCTGCCAGATGGAGCCCACCGCAGGCTGCGTGCACATCGCCGGCGTGCACGTGAACGGGGCCTCGCCGGAGGCTCTCGCCCGCCACGGGGTGTGCACCATCCCCGAAGGGCGCGGCGTGTTCGCCAACCTCACCGTGACCGAGAACCTGCGGATGATGACGTTCCGCAACGACCTGCGGCCCAAGGACGTGGAGGAGCGGGCCTTCTCGCGCTTTCCTCGCCTGGGGGAGCGTCGAGACCAGCTGGCGGGCACGCTGTCGGGGGGCGAGCAGCAGATGCTGGCAATGGCCCGGGCGGTCACGACCGACCCCGCCCTCCTGCTGTTGGACGAGATCTCGATGGGCCTGGCGCCGCGCATCGTGGCCGAGCTGTACGAGCTCGTGGGTCAGCTGGCGGCCGAGGGGATCGCCATCCTGCTGGTCGAGCAGTTCGCCCGCACCGCGATGGCTGTGGCCGACTTCGCCGCGGTGATGGCCCAGGGGCGGATCACGCGGGTCGGGGAGCCGGCGGACGTGACCGACGCGGTGTCGGGTGCCTACTTCGGGGAGGTGGCATGAGGAAAGGCGGCGGCATGAATGGCATGAGCATCAAGGAGGCCCTCACAAGGCGGCGGGGGCGATCGATGCTCGCAGCCGGTCTCGTCCTCGTCGTCACCGGCGGGGTGGGCCTGGCCACCACGATCACGGCCCACGCCGACCAGTCGGGAACCTCGGCGTTCGGCGGGTACTCGATCACGGCCACGGCGCCCGGCGTCGAGGTCACCGAGGACGAGCCCAGCGCCCAGGCCCATCCGGAGGCCCAGGGGGCGGTTCCCGAGACCTCGTCGCTCCTGTCGTCGGGGCCGGTGGGCTACGCCCTGTCCACCGTGGCCTGGCCCGGCGCCACCGCCGCCAACGGCGGCCAGCTCCTGTCGCTGCTGTTCCCCGGTCCCGCGGGCGCAGTGGTCCCGGTGCCCGACGCCGTGACCGGGCTGGTGAAGGGCGAGGCCTCGCTCGTCAACTACCCGATCCGGGCCGAGGCCCGCTCGGGCACGAGCCCTGACGCCACCTACAACCAGGTGCCGGCGGCCGATCTCACGGCCCACGCCGACGCCACCCGGGTCGAGGGTGTGGCCCAGGTGAAGGGAGCGGACCAGCCCGGCGGGGCCACCTACGGCACGATGCGCTCCAACAGCGTCAGCACGCTGGCCAACAACCAGGCCAAGGCCGCCGCCAGCAGCACGGTGAACAACATCGCCTTGGCCGGCGGGGCGGTGAAGATCGCCTCGGTGACCAGCACCGCCCAGGCGGTCAGCGACGGCAGCAAGTCGACGACGGGCGGCGGCACGACGGTGGCCGACATGACGGTCGGCGGCCAGCGGGCCTACTTCGACCAGACCGGCGTGCACGCCGGCGCGGCGGGCCAGCCGGTGAACGCGGCGGCTGACCAGATCCTCAACCAGGCGCTCGCCGGCTTCGGCATGAAGACCTTCGTCAGCACGCCCCAGAGCCAGACCAGCGGGGCCACCGCGAGCTATACCGCGGGCTCGCTGCTGTTCACCTGGATCCCACCCAGCAACCCCAGCCAGAACGTCTTCACCGTGAGCCTCGGGGGCGCCCGGGTGGCGGTCAACGCCACGCCGAGCTTCCAGAGCGGCGCCACGACCGATACCGGCACGGCGGGGACCGACGCCGGCTCAGGAGCCGCGACGGCCGCGCCGGCAGGCGGCGACACGGGCGGAGCGGGCTCGTCGAACCTGGGCGGCTCCACCCCGCTCGCCGGCACGCCCACGGCGGGCGCCGCATCGTCGGGCGGCAACGGCGGACAGGCACAGCCGACCGGGACCGTCGGCACCTCACCAGTGGCGTTCTTCGGGGGCATCGGGAGCGCGTGGATCGTGCTGACCGTGGCCGGCGCGGCGCTGGTTGCTCTGGGCGCCAGGCGTCTGGCCGACGACCTTCTCACCGGGCGGACCGCGACCAACTGCCCCCTCGACGACTAGCAGGAGCCAGCCATGGCCACGACCACCCCTTCACCCTCGGCCCACCAGAGCGCGCTCGCCGCTCCCGACCCCGAGGCACCGGGCCCCGAGTCGACCCCATCGGGCCCGTCTGATCGGGTCGACGGCCAGCAGGCCCGTCTGGCCGACAGCCTGGCCCGGCTGCGCCGGCGGACAAAGCTGGTGGCCACCGAGCGCTGGCTGCTCGTCGCCGGCAGCGTCATGGTTCCCCTCGGCGGCATCCTGGTCATCCTGGGATGGTTCGGCGCCTCCCATACCGGGCGGCTGTTCGAGCAGATCCCCTACATGATCTCGGGCGGCCTCTTCGGTCTCGTGCTCGTGATCGCCGGCGGGTTCTCCTACTTCGGCTACTGGCTCGCCCGCCTGGTGTCGGACGAACGCCAGCAGAACCATCGGCTGCTCGAGACGCTCGAGCGGATCGAGGGCCATCTCGCCAACGGCTCGAGCGCCCCGGCGAGGGGTGCAGCGCCTGCCCCGGCTCGGGCGCCGTTGTCCTCGACGCGGCCGGAGTTCGTCGCCACCACCAGCGGCTCCCTCTATCACCAGCCGGACTGCCTGGTCGTCGCCGACCGCCCGCCCGACGAGCTTCGGTCCGTGCGGGCCGGTGCCAAGGGCCGCTCCCCGTGCCGGATCTGCCTACCGTTCGAGGAGGGTGCCCTCGAGCCTCGAGCGCTGGCGTCAGACCCGGCCCCGCGTGATTGACTGTCGTCCGACGCCGCGCGACGGGAGTTGCAGATGATATTCGTCGATGCCGATGCCCACGTGGCCGAGGGAACCTCGTTGGGGCGAGCGGTGCTCGAGCGGTGGCCCGAGCACATGGCAGTGCGAACCGACGGCCGCCGGGCGCTCACTATCGAGGGCCGCAACTATCCCGAGCCGGAGGGTCCGGGCGCGGGATGCCCTCCTGAGCACGGGCTCAGCCGGGCGCCGGGCATCAACCCCCACACCGTCGAGGGGGTGCTGGCCGACGCCGACCGCGACGGCATCGACACCATGGTCCTGTTCCCGAGCTTCGGGCTGTGCGCGCCCAGTCTCGAGGACCCGGCCTTCGCGGCCGGCTTCGCCCGCTTCTACAACGAGTGGCTGGCCGGCTGGTGCGCCGAGGGCGGCGGACGCCTGCACGGCGTGGCCGTGGCCCCGATCGAGTGGCCCGAGACCGCGGTTGAGGTGATGACGGCGGCCAAGGACGCCGGCCTGGTGGCCACGATGATCCCTCCCGCCCTCAAGGCCCGAAACCTCGACCATCCCGATCTCGACCCCTTCTACGCGGCGGCCGAGGAGCTCGACATGCCTCTCGGCGTCCACGGGGCGCCGGGGATCCACCTGCCCAAGATCGGGGTCGACCGCTTCGACAACTACATCCAGGTTCACTGCATCAGCTTCCCGTTCGACCAGATGACGGCCATGACCGCGCTGGTGAGCGGGGGCGTCTTCGACCGCCACCCCCGCCTGCGGGTGGCCTTCCTCGAAGCTGGTGTCGGGTGGGTGCCCTACTTCTTGGACCGGATGCACGAGCACTACGAAAAGCGCGGGGACTGGATCCCCGGCGGGTGGACGCGCGATCCCAATGACTACCTGCGGGCGGGCAATATCTACGTCACCTGCGAGCCGGACGAGCCGATTCTCCCCGGAGTGATCGACGTCCTCGGCGCCGACTTCGTGATGTTCGCCAGCGACTATCCCCACTGGGACGGTGACTGGCCCGAAAGCACCAAGCACCTTCGCAGCCGCGGTGACATCGGCGACGAGGACCGGGCCAAGATCGCGGGAGCGAACGCCCAGCGCTTCTACGGCCTCGCCTAGCCACGTTGATCAAAGGCCTGCGGGTCGTCGACCTGTCCACCGAGATCGCCGGACCGTACTGCACCAAGCTGCTGGCCGACGCCGGCGCCGACGTGGTGAAGGTCGAGACGGGCGAGGGTGACCCCTTGCGCTCGTGGACTGCGTCGGGAGCCAAGCTCGGCGACGACGTCGGGGCGCTGTTCCGCTTTCTCAACACCTCCAAGCGCTCGGTCATGGGCGGGCTCGGAGACGGCGCCGTCGACGAGCTGGTCGCCGGGGCCGACGTCGTCGTCGAGAGCTCGCCACAGGGCGTCGACGTGGGCGCGCTACATGGGGCGAACGCCGGCCTCACCGTGTTGTCGATCTCCCCCTTCGGCCGCCGGGGCCCCTGGTCGGAGCGGCCCGCCACCGAGTTCACCCTGCAGGCGTGGTGCGGCTCGACCGGCGGCCGGGGCGTCCCCGACGGGCCTCCCCTGTACGCCGGCGGACGCCTGGGCGAATGGGTGGGTGGCGCCTACGCGGCCGTC